>JANNUY010000953.1:0-1751 GCA_031414155.1 Acidobacteriota bacterium | reverse complement strand
GCGAAAAATAAACGTACCGCTTCCCATTCACCTCTTTGTCAAAAGCATAGCGCGCGCACAAATGGTCAACCGCGCTCGTGCCGTCATTGAGCTTGAAGCCGCGTCCCATCCCGCGCACCGCGTGAATCAACGCCGAAGCGTTCGCCAAATCGCGCGCGTAATGCGTCAGCAACTCATCTGCCGCGCGCCGTGCATTCTCTGCTGTCGCCGCCAACGTAACCGGCGCGAGGTTCTTTCCGGTTGAACGTACTGCATCACTCACAAAGCTCTGCGGCTTCGGTTCATCAAACCATTCAGCGTAATAAGCGCCTGCGCCCGCGACAGCCGCGACGAGCGCGCCTCCGCCCAATAGCAACATCGTGCGGCGGCTTTTATCCGGTGACGTAATAATTGGCGATGTTGTTGTTGCTTTATCCGGTTGTTTGGTTTTCTTACTCATAAAAAAGCTGATCCGATGCGTGACTGTGCAACGCGAAGCGTGTCCGTAGCCCGACCGTTAGCGAGGGCTACCTCGGCATTGCGCCCTTCGGCATCATCAAGCGCATCTCCAATGTAGCCCTCGCTAACGGTCGGGCTACGGACACGCTGCGCGGCGTTAGTGCGAACTCGCTTTCTCCGCCCCTAAGCCCGTATTCGCGCGCACGCTCAACTCACTGAATTTGGCTTCCGCTTCAGGTTCGCGCCCTGACAGCGTACCCAACACCGCGCCTAAGAATCCTAACGGAATGCTCACGATGCCGGGGTTTTCGAGCGGGAAGATCGCGCCAGCTTTCATGAAGCTCGGACTCAACAGGATCAATATCAGCGAGGCCAGCAAGCCCGAAGCCAATCCGCACACAGCGCCGCGCGTATTGAACCGCCGCCAGAACAACGACAACACGATCACTGGCAAGTTCGCCGAAGCCGCGACGGCAAAGGCCAGCGCGACGAGAAAGGCTACGTTGGCGTTAGGGCCGAGCGCGATGGCGATGGCGATGGAAATTGCTCCGACAACGAAGGCCGTCACGCGCGCTACGCGAACCTCTTCGTCTTGCGCGACTTCCTTGCCGTGCTTCAAGACGTTCGTCCAAAAGTCGTGCGCGAACGAAGTCGAAGCGGAAATCGTCAGCCCTGCGACCACCGCCAAGATCGTAGCGAACGCAATCGCCGAGATGAACGCAAAGAACAAATCGCCCGCCAACGCCTGCGCCAACAGCGGCGCGCTCATGTTGTTGCCGCCGTTTTTGGCAATGAAATCACGTCCCACAATCGTCGCTGCGCCGAAGCCCAGAAACGTCGTCAGAATATAAAAGCAACCGATAATCGCCATCGCCCACACGACGGATTTACGCGCCGTCTGCGCATCCGGCACCGTGTAAAAGCGCACCAGAATATGCGGCAAGCCCGCCGTACCGAACAGCAATGCCATCCCTAGCGAAATCAAATCCAACGCGCCATAAGGCGGTTTGTATCGCAAGCCCGGCGTCAAAAAATCCTGCGTAACTAAGTTGCCCTGCGCGTCGTGATAGGTCACATGCGCAATCGCGTCAAAGAACGCACCCAGCGAAAAGTTGAAATGTTTGAGTACGAGAAAGCTCAACAGAATCGTACCGCTCATCAGCAAAATTGCCTTGATGATCTGTACCCATGTCGTTGCCAGCATTCCGCCGAATACGACATAGACGATCATCAGAATTCCGATGCCAATCACCGCCATACGAAAACTGATGCCTGTATCTTTAAGCAACAGCGACACCAGCGCGCCCGCGCCG
>JANNUY010000952.1:0-3526 GCA_031414155.1 Acidobacteriota bacterium | reverse complement strand
GCTTGCTTCGTTTTCGCTGTGGCAGCTTTTCGCCGCAGTACAAGACCATCAACAAGACGACAAGCCCCCACAAGAAAAGTAAAGACGATAAGAAAGATTGAGCTTCGATCTTGGGCGCTGAAGCCATTGGGCAGATGCGCGATGTAGGTTCATTGGAAGTCGGCAAACTCGGCGACTTGATCGTGCTGAATCAAAACCCGCTGACCGACATTCGCAGTACAAATACGATTCGTTACGTGATGAAAAACGGCGAGCTTTACGAAGGCGATTCGCTCGATCAGGTGTGGCCAGTGTTGGAGAAACAGTATTGGTGGGAGCGGGAGCCAAAATAGTTTTTAAAACCAACACTCACAAGCGCGCATGACCTTTTAATGCGCGCTTTTTTAATATAGTTCGCCCTTGACAAAGACTCCCTTTTTGGGAGATAGTTCGATTATAAAGGAGATATCTTAGCCAGAAGTAGCTAAGAACCTACTACTACTAGAAATGAAATAAACCCATACCTGCACGAAGTTAAGTCAAGGAGCAGTTGGTCAGTACCCAATAATTGGATAGTTAGTTTGCTTTGGTCTTATGTAGTTCTTTCGTCATTCGCTTGAGCGACGGTAAAGACTGATTCAGAAGCAAAACGAGTTCCCCAATGGTGCACATTGGTTTCAGCAAACTAACGAATTAAAAACTCACGCTCGTAAAGAATCAGTCTGTGCCGTTTTCAAGAGGAATGACCCATGAGAATTATTACTCCCAAGCGTCTCTCTCTTTTTTGGGAGACTCACCCCGATGCTGAAATGCCTTTGCGGAGCTGGCGCTCTGTAGTCAAAAAGGCGAAATGGCAAACGCTTGTTGAATTGCAAGCCGACTTTCCACATGCAGACTTAGTTGGCGATTGCGTCGTGTTCAACATCGGCGGCAACAATTATCGGCTGGTTGCGAAAATTAAATACCGCTTTCATCGCATTTATATTCGCGCGGTAATGACGCACAAAGAATATGATCGCGGGAAGTGGAAAGATGATTGCAACTGCAAAAAATGACTCGCTACCACGCTTGAGAGAGCGTGGCTCCATTGAAGCGGGGAAACAATGATCGCAACTGCAAAAGCTAAAACCAGAATCAGAATAACCTTTAGCGTGGAGCAATACGGCGAGTTACTGCGACGTACCGTGCCAACCGTTATTCGTACAGAAAAAGAGTACGACCGTATCACCAAAGTCATTGATGCGCTGGTAGACAAAGGTGATGACGCTACGCCGGAAGAAGAGCAACTACTTGACCTGTTGTCGCTCTTAACCGAGCAATACGACGAAGAGCATTACAACTTCGATGATGCACCGCCGCACGAAATCTTGAAATTCATGATGGAGGCGCGCGACCTGCAACAAAAAGACATCGTGCATCTGTTCGGCAATTCCAGCGGACGCGCTTCAGAGGCCATCAGCGGCGTGCGCGCCATCAGCAAGAATCAGGCGAAGGCGCTGGCGGCATTCTTCAACGTATCGGCTGAGCTATTCATTTAAGTTTCGCTCTGCCCTTCGCTGCCGCGCGGCTTCAAACATAATTACCGCCGCCGCTGCCGCCACATTCAACGACTCAACTGCCCGGTGCAACGGAATGCGCACGCGCGCATCGGCCCGTTCCAGCAACTCGCGCTGCAAGCCATTGCCTTCATTGCCCAACAGCAACAACGCAGGTTGCCGCCAATCGTATTCGTCATAATTCGAATCGGCTTCGGCAGTGGACGCTACGACTTGAATGCCGCATTGCGCACAAACCGCGAACAGTTCATCGGTCGTGACCTCAGATGCCAACGGCAAACGAAAGGCCGAACCCATCGCGGAGCGCAAAACTTTGGGGGCGAAAAGATCAACCGTACCTTTGAGCGCAATAACGGCAGCGGCTCCGGCGGCTTCGGCACTGCGTAAAATCGTACCCGCGTTGCCGGGGTCTTGCACTGCATCGAGCGCGACGAATAACGACCCGGCTGACAACGCCATCGCTAACGCGGCGCGCGGGCGTTCGGCCAAGACTATCAACCCTTGCGTCGTGACCGTATCGCTCAACGTCGTCATCACGGCTTCGCTGACGGCATAGCGCTGGCAAGTCATTTCAGCTAACAACACGGCGGCGCGTTCGGTTGGTTCGGGCAGGTGAAAGGCGCCATGCAGCTTGAGTTGGGTTTGCACGGCTTCGGCGACGAGGCGTTCGCCTTCGATAAAAATCAAATCAGGCTCGCGGCCTTCGCGGACGCGGCGCGCGTGCTTGAGGCGTTCGTTGGCGGGACTCGTGATGAGCATTGAAAACGTGGGTACGCACGCGCCCTCGCGTGCGGCATCGGTTTTGAGAAGCCTGGATGCTGTTAAGGTTTCTTTCAGCATCAATCTGAAACTGTTCCAAACAGCACGCGAGAGCGCGTGCGCACCCAACTAAGCCAAGCCTTTGATCGAAACCAGCATGCCGCGCAAGCTGCTCGTAGCGTCAATCGCGGCGGTCGGTTCGTGACCGCAATGCATCATGCAATCAGCGCATTTTGCGTTGCCGCTCTTGCGTCCGTATTTCGACCAATCAGTCGTTTCGAGATATTCCTTGAACGTGGCCGCGTAACCATCGCTGAACATATAGCAAGGTTTTTGCCAGCCGAACAGGTTGTAATTCGGGCTGCCCCACGGCGTACATTCATAATCAATTTCGCCCATCAGAAACTTGAGATAGAGCGGCGACTGATTGAATTGCCACGTCTTCCCCTTGCCTCGGCCTTTGCGCGTCACCATCGGCGCGAGGACTTGTTTGAACAGTTCGTTCGTCTGTTGCCGCGTGAGAAAGTGATCCTGATCGGGCGCTTTTTCGTAACTGTAACCCGGTGCAATCGTCATGCCGTCAACGCCCAACTCGGTCATCAGATTGAACATCTCGTGCAAGCCTGCGGGGGTTTCGCCCTCAAAGACCGTCGTATTCGTATTCACACGAAAGCCCGCCGCCTTAGTCTTTTTGATGGCGCTAATAGCAATGTCAAAGATGCCGTCGCGAGCTACCGAATGATCGTGCCGCTCGCGCATGCCGTCGAGATGCACATTGAAAGTGAGATAAGGCGAAGGAGAAAAACGGTGCAGATTTTTTTCGAGCAGGATGGCGTTCGTGCAAAGGTAAACGAATTTCTTACGCGCGATCATGCCGTTGGTGATGGCTTCAATTTCGGGATGCAGCAACGGTTCGCCACCGGCAATCGTGATAACCGGCGCCCCGCATTCATCCATCGCCTTAAACGCTTGCTCTGGCGTCATATTCTTTTTCAACGTATCGGTCGGATGCTGAATCTTGCCGCAGCCTACGCAAGCCAGATTGCAGCGAAACAGCGGTTCAAGCATCAGCACCAACGGATATTTTTTATTGCCCTTGAATTTCTGCTTGAAAATGTAAGAGCCGACTTTAACGGCTTGTAAAGCAGCGATGCCCATAAAAAAACGTAGCGCAAGCTGCCGAGCTTGCGCCTTTGGTAAAGTTAAAACATGAGGAGCGGCGCAAGCTCGGC
>JANNUY010000951.1:0-4977 GCA_031414155.1 Acidobacteriota bacterium | reverse complement strand
ACCGAAGCGCCCGCGCCGTTACGCGCGCATCTCGAAAGCATTTCTCCCAGCCTCGAAGCCGTCGTTTTGCGTGCGCTCGCCAAAGACGCGCGCTTGCGGCAGCCCGATGCGCACACGTTTGCGCGCGAATTGCAGCAAGCGATGCAAGCGCCTCAGTTGCAGCCTGAAATAGACGAGATTATTGCGCGCACGCTTTCCGGCGGTGCTTCGCTGGGGCCTGATTCGCCCATGCCTGCCAAGCAAGGGGAGAAGGTAAGTTTTGATAAGCCTTCGCGCGGCGTGCGTGCAGGCGCAGCAACCGCTGCTATCGCCTTGGCTGCCGAGGGGCAGGACGGCGCAGCGGAAGCGCGGCGTCTTAACGGCAAACTGATCTTCTGGGCTTCGGTCATTACGGCCTTCGCTATTTTGGCCGCTGGCGTAGGCGCGTGGTTTGTACACGAAAAACTGAGCGCGGCTTTGTTGACGACACCTGTGCCCGCGCCGGTTGAAATGGCTTCGCCTTTACCACCTGCAACGCCTGATGCCGACGCGATTACTGCCGCCACTAAACCCGCTGACGCCGCGAATGAAGGCCCAAGCGCCATCGAAGTCTCGCGCATCGAAAGCGCCGAAGCTCTCATCATCAACGGCGAACCGCTCGCTGAAAAAGACTTGTCAGGCTTGAGCACTGTTGAATTGCGAATGTTGCGCAATTCCGTCTTCGCGCGCCACGGACGCGTATTCGATACGCCGGGCTTGCAGAAGTTTTACGCCAGTCGCGCCTGGTATAAAGAAAGCGCGGCTTACAGTGACGACCTACTGACCGCTGCTGACCGCGACAATCTCAAAGCGATGATAGACGCCGAAGCCAAAGCGCGCGCGGCACAAACGCTCGGCATTCAGTCGAGCAGCAAGAGTGGTGATAAGTTCGCGCCTGCGCTGGCGCGCGATGAACGCTACGACACGGCCTGGATGGAAGGCGCAGCAGGCGCAGGTGTTGGCGAATGGATTGCCTTTACGTTCAAACCTACTTCAATTCAAACCTTGGAAATTTATCCCGGTTTCGGCAAAACCCCTGACGCCTTCAAAGCGTATGCGCGGGTGAAACGGGCGACGTTAATTTTTTCGGACGGCACGCGCGCCAATCTTGAGCTGTTCGACGAAATGCGTTTGCAGACGATACGCTTGAGCGCGCCGGTCAACACCAGTTCGCTGCGCCTCATCATTGAAGAGGTTTATGTGGGCGCGCAAAATGAAGATACGGCGATTGCCGAAATCAATTGGCGGTAAAAACAAAGAGAGGAAATGGCTGTGACTGGACAACTCGAACTTACTAAAACTGAACCCGCAGCCTTACAGTCGGCGCTCAAAAAAGCTGCGGTAGCCGGAGCGCAACCCTTGCGCTTATTCACTGGGGAAGGTGAGCCGCTTGTCGTGTTACGAGAGAGCAGCTACCAAAAACTGCTAGACGAATTGGATTACGCCGACGCTTGCAAGGGAATTGAAGAAGGTTATGCGCAAGTCGCCGCAGGGCAGGGACAATTGCTTGAAGAAGTCTTTGCGGAGTGGGATGCCAAGTTCAAATTTACGGAAGAAGAAGATTGAGACATGACGATACGGTAATCGTCTCTCCTACAGCCAAAAATGATTTTGCTGAAGCAGTGCTTGATTTGATGGAGTACGCTCCTGCTAAGGCCTCAAAGTTTTTTTCCGGCGGCAAAAAAGCGATGACAAGCCTGGCGACCTCTCCCGCTCGCTGCCCGCTTGCGACGGAAAGCAAGACCATCAATCGTGAGGTAAGGCAGTTGTTGTTTGACCAATATCGAATCCTTTTTGAAATCGAAGGCAGCACGGTGATTATTGATCACATTCGCCACCAAAAACGCAGGCCCTTCACGGCAGACGATCTTTAGCGCAAAGAAACTCTATGAGAAATCGCCCCTCCTCCCACTTCCTGATGTTGCTGATCCTGGTTGCGTTGAATGCGCTGGGCTATCTCGCGTTGTATCGCGCGGGCGTGACGCGGGGTTATGCGCCTTCGTTGTTGTTGGCGTTGCGCGATTTGCTGTTGTTTGCGCCGATTGTATTCGTCGCCGTCTGGCTCGCGCGGCGGCACAAGTTCGCGGGTGATTGGACGCTGTTCACCGTCACCATCCTGCTTTTCAGCGTAGGCCAAGTCGTTCAATATCGCCTTTTCACCGACCCCGAATACAGCGCGAAAAGCAAGACCGCCGAGCGGTTGGAAAAGATGAATACGTTGCGGTTGCGTTATGTGAACGATCATTACGACGAGATCAAAAAGCGCGCGCTGTTCGGCGATCCGAACTTTCGCCTCAACATTAATCAGCAAGCTGAAAACAACGAACAGTATTGGACGTTCACCCGCATCTTCACTTCACCTTCGACCTGGATTCTGTTAGCCGCGTTGTTATTGTTTGCGGCGGGTTTTGTGGTAACGCTGCGCGATGATTGGTTGTTGTGGGTGCAACAGCACAGCTTTCTGATCGGAATTGTCACGGCGGCTCCGTTTTTGTTGATTGCGATTGTCGCGTCGAACGGCGGAAAATTTTTAGGGCGCACGACGCCGTGGGAGCCGGTGAAAATTTCTTTCCTCGTGAGTTACGCCGGAATTCTGGCGATGCACTATCGCAACCTTTCGCGCACTTATTGGGGCTTGCCGCCGGTGCGCTTTCTGCTCCCGTTTTTGATTATCGCGCTGTTGCCCGTCGTGCCATTTTTTGCGCTATCTGATTTCGGGCAAATGCTGGTATTTTTCGGCGCGTACCTAACGCTTTACCTCGTCGCCGTACGCCGCTTGCCGCAAGTTACGATGGCGGTAGTGTTAGTGTTGGTGTTAGTGACGAGTTCGATTTTGCTGGCGGGTACTTACAACACAGTCGTGGATGTTTTCACCGATCAAGCGCAGGTCGGAGCCATCGAGCGCGTGAAAGGTTTAATCAGCAAAGGCGTACCGCGTCGCATTCATCAACGCTTTCACCTGTGGCTCAATGCGGGTACGCCACCCGATCCCGAAGAACAATGGTGGCAGCGCGACGCCGAAGCTGCGGAAGGACGTGGCCTATCGAACGAAGATGCGTGGTACAATTCTTACGCCTTTCAACCGTCGCAGGCGCTGTTCGGTGTGAGCGACGGACGCTTGGTGGGCGCGGGACTCGGACGCGGTTACCCTGAGATCGTACCGATTGCCGACAGTGATTATATTTACGCCGCGCTGGCCGAAGAGTTAGGACTGGCGGGCGGCGCGATTGTCATTCTGGCCTTTGTCATCTTGTTGATCGCAGGCATGCGCACCGCCATCGAAGCGCGGGATATGTTCACCAAACTGATTGCAGCGGGCATTACGGCGTTTCTCGGATTTCAAGCTGTCGTCAACATCGGCGGTGTCGTACGCATGCTGCCGATGACCGGCATCACTCTCCCTTTCGTTAGTCACGGCGGATGGTCATTGCTGACGAGCTTCTTTATGCTTGGCGTATTGATGGCTATCTCGCACAGAAATAACACGGCAGTGAGTTCCCCTGTGCCAGTGGTTGCGAGCCACTGACCCACACCGCCACTAACACCCAAAACTTATGGCACTCAAACTCACCGTCGGAACAGTGACTGATCGTGGATTGAATCCGAAGCGTCAGGCGAATGAAGACCGCCTTCTTTCTTTACCCCAAGCCAAACTCTTCCTCGTCGCCGACGGCGTAGGCGGTCGCAAGGGCGGACAGGTCGCCAGCCAGACCGTTGCCGATGTTTTCAAAAACGCTTTTGAAGACGGGCGCGGCGGCAACGATATGTTGGCGGCGCTCAAGCAAACGATCACCATTTGCAACCGCAGCATTTACGATTCGTCGAGCGAGATTGCTGAGTTGCGCGGCATGGCGACAACGGTGGCGCTGGTCGCGGCGATAACTGATTCGCGCGCCATCATCGGCCACGTAGGCGACAGTCGCGTTTATCGTTTTGATGGCAAAGAGTTGATTGGCGAGACGCAAGATCACAGCGAAGTCAGCGACGCCATTCGTGCCGGACTGATTACGCCTGCGCAGGCCGCGCACCATCCGCGCCGCAACGTCATCAACCGCGCTGTCGGAGCTGAGCAGGAAGTCGAAGCCGATTTCAAAATCGTACCACTCAACGACAAGACCAGCTTTCTGTTGTGCAGCGACGGCATCACGCGCCACCTCAGCGACGCCGAACTCACCGACTTGTTGCGTGCGAACGCGCATCCGCAAAAAGTCTGCGACCGGATGAAAGACATCTGTTTTGAGCGCGGCGCTGAAGACAATCTCACCGCCGTCGTCGTAGATTTTGGTGAACGCAGTTACCGCGAACTGCCCGCGCGTCAGGCGTCAGGAAAAGTCGCCGCCACCGCGAACGCCGCTCCGCCCAAGCGCGGACGCATAGAAGTCGAAGTATCAGGGCAGGATTCCATGCCTCCTATTCCCGGCCCGCTGAATGCTCAGAAAAACGCCGCCGTAAGCGGAAGGCTCACGATGCTCGAAATGCCTGCCTACGAACCTGAACCGCGCACGCCGAACATGCCGCCCAGTGCGGAACCCGCTGGGGGTGGCATGCCGAGCATGTTCGCTGCTGATCGCAAAGCGAACGCGCAGGCTTCCAGTGCCTCCGCTGCGAACGAAAACAAAGGCAGCAGCAATATCAGTTTTTGGGATAAACCCTCAAACAATAAACCCTTAAACAATAAACCCTTAAACAATAAAGACGATAAAGGCAAAAAATCTGATAACTCGTCATCCGCCGGACGCGCGCCCGAATCAGTGTCGTCATCCTCGTCTTCCTCCTCTTCCTCAGGCGGACGCGATTCGTTGACGGGGCGCGATTACATAGTCGTATTTTTCTATCTCGGCTTGTTGGCGGCGGCCTTCGGCTTCGGGCGTTATTTTGATGAAGTCGTCGGCTGGGTTACGGGCGAACCTGTTGCGACGACTCAACGTAATGCTGCGGGCAAGGCGGCGGTTAGCATAG
>JANNUY010000950.1:0-1204 GCA_031414155.1 Acidobacteriota bacterium | reverse complement strand
CTGCGGCAGCGGTTCCGCCGTAAATCACCAAGTCATAAGTTTGGTTTTGCGCCAACGCGCTCACGCTGCATAACAACAGTGCCCATAAAATTCGCTGCATAACATTCCTCAATTCGGTTTCTTCCATTCAAACACTGCGCCCAGACTTTTCAGTTTGTCGCTCAACTGCTGCGTGCTAATTGCTTGCACCGCGACGTTATTCGCAATCGCCATCTTTGCCGCGAGACCCGCCGCTTGGCCGATCATCATGTATTGCGGCTCCATCCGCAGCGTCGAATAAGTCACGTGGCTTGCCGAAAAACACACCGGCACGAGCAGGTTCGTAGCCTCAGTCTTTTTCGGCAACAGAATGCGATAAGGGATTTGATAAGGCGTGACGGCGACTTCCATATTGCCTTCGTTTTGCGCACTGCCTTCAGGCGTGACGTAGCGTTGCACGTTGTGCGAATCGCTGTTGTAAGAGCCCATCGCAATCACGTCAGGCTTGGTCAGTTCGGTCTGAATGTCTTTTTGAACGACGACGGTTTCGCCCACCAGCCGCCGCGCTTCGCGCACGTAAAGCTGATAAGGCCAGTGGCCGTTGTCAGCGAATTCGTCTTTCGCCATGCCAAACGGCGCGACTTCGGCTTGCGTCTCTTTGGGCACGCGCGAATCGTTTTGCAGGAAGTAAAACAACTCCTGCGTGTAGCGTTGATGATCAACCCAAATCGCTGCGCGGCGTTGATAACTCGCGTTCGGATATTCCCAACTCTTGCCGATGTAATCGGTCGAGAAGGCTCCGCGGTTGTTGAAGTCCCATTTCTGTTTGCCTGCGACTTGCGCGGGCAACAGGATTTCGTTCATACGCGGAGCGCGGCCTTTCTCTTTGACGAATCCGTTTAGCCAACGTGCGGCCAGTTCAAATCGCTTCGGGTCGTAAGTTGCAGGCTTGGTGAACGTCAGCCGATTGGTCGGGTCGTCCGTCAAAATCATGCGGTAGTTATACGCCTGCACTTTTCTATCGCCCGCGCCGATTTCGCCGCGCGGCTCTTTTTGAATCTCAGGTAAGAGCCGCTTGTTTTCATCGTAAGCCGACACCGCAAAATCGAATTGATGATTGCGATCTTGGGGACGCACGCCCGCCAGCGACTCGCCGTATTGCGCTGACGATTCGCGTCCCCAGGTGAAACTCACTTTGGATTGCGCCATCAAATCGCCTTCGTAA
>JANNUY010000949.1:0-2808 GCA_031414155.1 Acidobacteriota bacterium | reverse complement strand
GATAAAATAATATTATTTTCTCTTTGCTTCGTTATCTTCCAGTCTTGTGGCATTTCGAAAGTTGCATTAATATGTTTCATATAATCCCTTAAATGAAGAAGCCAATTATTATCTACATAATATATTGATGTGTCTCTTGATTCAAATACGGATTTTTCCAGCCCTGTTTTCACCCATTTTTCTACCTCAATGCGAAACCGGCCAAACGGTGTTATTTCGAGCGCGGTTTTTAGTTGCGGCGTAAATTCCCAATGCCCATTCACCAAACAATTGCCGAACTTCTCTAACGTGTCTAAATGCAGTTTTATCATTTCGGGCGGAACGATGATGTCATCGTCTACGAAAATAAGTACCTCGCCTTGCGCAAGCCGTGCGCCTTGATTGCGCGCAGTCGCTACACCGGAATTCGGTTGCGCGTGGTAATGCAAACGCGGCGTAGTTGATGGCAAGGCTGCGACTACCTCTGGCGTACGGTCTCCTGAGCCATCATCAACGACGACAATTTCATAGTTCTCTTTCGGATAATCTTGTTGCAACAATGCCGCCAGCGTTTCAGCCAATACATCAGGCCGTCGGAAAGTAGGTACGACGATGCTGACAAACGGCATAGCAGATGCTGGTGAAGTAACTCGTGATTCCATGCTTTGAGTGTTAAGCAACTTGCGATGCCAGTTTGGCGGGGTGACGCAACGAGCGCAAAAACATTTTGATCCAGCCGGGCCTGACCGAAGCCGGTCGCAGACGAATCGCTTCAAGCAACGATTGGCGCGCTTCGGCAGTTTCTCCGGCAGCGAGCGAATATTCCGCGCCTATCATTTTCCAGCGCGCCAGACATTGACCACGCATGCTTTGCACCGCAGCCGGTAACACACCGGCATCGAATAAACGCGGAAAAATAACATTGGCGGCGTTGGCAATACGCCGCAAGTCGCGGCTCATATTGTTAGTGTGCCAAAGATATTCCGTCAGCGGTTCAGCCAAATAAGCGATGCGATGGCCTGCCGCAGCGATTCTCAACCACATATCCCAGTCACAGCCTAACCAAAACGATTCATCGAACGGGCCTACGCTTTGTAACACCTCGCGCCGCACCATGACCGTCGAAGGCGTGATGCAACACCCGATCATCAACTGGCGCAAGGCATATTCGGTTGAAGTTTCCCACGCCGATAACTGAACCAATTCGCGCTCATCACCCGAAATGCGTGTATATGCGGTGAAACTCATGCCTAACGTCACGTCCCGCTCAAATTGCGTCAATTGTTTTTCGAGCTTGTCAGGCAGCCACAGATCATCTTGATCAATGAAGGCTACGAAATCGCCCGTGGCCCGCGCCACGCCGCGATTGCGCGCGCTCGCTTCGCCGCCGTTAACCTTATATTCGTAAATAAAATTATCCGGTAACTCAGGCATCCATTGTCGAATAACTTCAGCCGTGTTATCGGTGCAACCGTCGTCAATCACGATGACTTCGTGCGGTTGAATAGTTTGCGCGTAAGCCGATTGAATCGCTTTAGGCAACAGGCTTGCGCAGTTATAAGTCGGAATGACAACGCTAACCGTCGGAATCGTCTTCACGCCGCAGCCTCCAAACTATGTTGGTGGTTCAGCCAGTTCCAGGTGCGTGACAACCCTGCTTTAAGAGTAATTTGAGGAACCCATTCGAGTAACTCAACCGCCCGTCGGTTTGATAAAACGACGCGATCAACGTCGCAAATGCGGGCGGGCGTATAGCTCAATTGCAAAGCCAGCCCCGTTATTTCTTTCACCGCTTCCATTAACTCGTTGATCGAAATGCCTTGCTGGCTGCTGATGTTAAATAGGCGCGGCGCGGTTGACGGTAACTCAACGAGTGCGGCTTTGATGAAACTTTCAGTTACGTCGTCGGCATAAACATAATCTCTGGTGGCCGAGCCATCGCCCCAAATGGCAATCGGTTGGCGGCGCGCGGCTTTATCAAGCGTTACGCCAATCAAACCTTGCGTGCCGTTCGTCGGCTGGCCTTCGCCATAAGCATTAGCGATGCGCAACACCCGATAATCTAACCCGTGCAAGCGGCGATAAAGTGCCAGATATTTTTCCACCGCCAGCTTGGTTACTCCGTAAGAACAAATCGGTTCAGTCGGGGCCGACTCATCCAGTATTTCACGGTCAACCAAGCCGTAAACCGTTCCACCTGATGAGGGAAAAATCACCGTGCGCACGCCCGCAGCAACGCAAGCATCCAGCAATTGCAGGCTCGTGGCGACATTTGATTGCACATCCCACAGTGGGTCGTCATTCGAGGTTTGCGGCACGGTCGTCCAGGCCAAGTGAAAAACAACTTTCACACCTTGCAAGGCGGCTTGTAACTTATCAGTCTCGCTAAACACGCCGACAAAGGATTCAACTAACGGCAACTGGCTTTTTGGCGTACGATTCCAAACACTCACCTGAGCCTCGCGTGCAAGTAACTTGGCGACTAAATGCGAGCCTAAAAATCCGTTTGACCCAACCACCAAAGCCTTCATCGTTTACCTCATCATGCCCGCAACCGCTCTGGCTTCGGGCTGTTCTACGGCCATAAATTGCCTTGCGTGTCAGTAGCCAGCGCGTGCGCAAAGGACGCTTCAAAGGTACACACTTTCAGAAGTAACTAGAACAATGTCAGGCAGCCCTTGCTCACGCCTTGTTATTACCCAAAACTTTGAAGATTGCGAAACCTGCTGGTTGCCCTGAAAGAGATTGCTTAAAAAGTCAGCCGTGTTCAGAATTTGCGCCCAAACGTAATTTTTGTTGAACGCAAATCTTTTTGTTGAACGCAAATCT
>JANNUY010000948.1:0-4424 GCA_031414155.1 Acidobacteriota bacterium | reverse complement strand
CGAGCAAGCCGCTGGCGACGATGAAAATTTCGTCACCGACTTTGACCGCGCTGTATTCAAACTTCGGATTCAAACAGATGCCCAGGTTGGCGGGCAGCGTCCACGGCGTCGTCGTCCAGATCACGATGCTCACTTTTACATTCGCCAACGACGGATCGAGTTTCGCCGCATCGGGGAAAAGGAATTTCACGTAAACCGAATAGCTGCTGTGGTCGGCGTATTCGACTTCGGCCTCGGCCAGCGAGGTCGTACAACTGATGCACCAATGCACGGGACGCGAACCTTTATAGACCGCGCCGCGCTCTACGAACTTGCCGAAGGCGCGCACGATGTTGGCCTGATAGGCCGGTGCCATCGTGATGTAAGGATCGTGCCACTCGCCGAATACGCCGAGGCGCTTGAAATCTTCGCGTTGCAAGCCGACGTATCTCGTCGCGTATTCGCGCGCGGCTTTGCGAATCGTCAACCGGTCGAGTTCTTTTTTGCTTTTCTTGAGTTCTTCTTCGACTTTGATTTCGATGGGCAGGCCGTGGCAATCCCAGCCGGGAATGTAAGGAGCCCAAAAGCCCATCATCGAACGCGACTTGACGACGAAATCTTTAAGAATTTTGTTGAGCGCCGTGCCGATGTGAATGTTGCCGTTCGCATAAGGCGGTCCGTCGTGCAACACAAAGAGGGGCTTGCCCGCGCGCGCTTCGCGCAGCTTTTCATAGAGGTTCGCGGCTTCCCATTGCTGCAAGCGCAAAGGTTCGTTTTGCGCCAGGTTGCCCTTCAGCGGGAAGTCGGTTTAGGCAGGTTGATAGTATTTTTCAGGTCAAAGGAATTCGTTTCAGTCGCCATAATCCAGTTGTATTTCACCAGTTTCGTTAAGGTCTAAGTTAAAAGAACGCGGATGATAACTTACTCACCTGTAAGAAAAAAGCATTGGTTCTGCGGCTAAAGAATGATCGTGTGCCGTGTGATTCAAGCTGGCTTATGAATGGTAAGGGGCGAGGTAAATGGTGTCGTCATAATCCACCAAGCCAAAGCGGATGTTGCGAAACCAGCCGATGCTGCCCAGCAAATTGCGCGGCAAGTCATATTCTCCGGCAAAGTAAACGAAGCTCTGAAAGCTCAGGTCAAAACTTTGCAGCGTGACTTCGTGGCCGTAACCAACCAGGCTGCCGGTCAAGGTCGAGAACCTTCGGCGCGTCCCTGTTTCGATTTCAATCCCTAACGCTTCGCCAATCTCACGGCGGAAAAGACAGCACTCCGCGCCCGTGTCGGCTTTCGCTTCGGTCTTCTCGGTGAGGCCGCCCCAACTCAAACTCACCGGAATCATCAAACCGCTCTTCGTGCGTTTGAATTCATAGCTGAGAGAGAACTCCAATTGCGGCATAACGCCACTCCTTTGTGGGTTTATTCAATGGCGGTTAAATCATCGGGATGCTCTACGCGTGTTACCAAGCTACCAGAAATGCCTGCGGCTTTGAGTGCGGTGTAAATTTCACGGGCGCTCGCGCCGCTTAAAATCAATCGGTCGCCGTCGAGCGCTACCCAACGTCCTGCGTAATCGTTTTGGTTTTGCGCAAGCCAGGTGCGCTCTTGCTCCCACTTCGCTGCGAACTCGGCAGGCGGAATTGCGGGCGCGCAAATGTGCGCAGGCGGAGCGGCAGGCGCAGGTTCGTCAAGCATTACGCGCAATTGCTTGCGCCGTTCGCCGGGCAACTGTTGAACGAGTTGGCAAAGCGATTCCCAAGTGATGTCAGGTAGCGTTGTGATATTGGTAGCAAGGTTCGACATAACCGATTCCTTTCTTGGTTGAACGCCGCGATTCTAGCACGAGCCAGCCAGCGGCGTGATTCGATTATGCATAAGCACTCAGCGCCGCGCGCAACTCATCCGGCAACGGAATCGCTTTTTTCGCGGCGTAATCAACCCACGCATTGACGCTGCGGGCGATGGCGGCGAGTTCGTCAGTGCCATGAAAGAACAAACCGTATTCCAGCGCGAAGCTGCGTTCTGTCATTCGTTCGACGCGCACGCCAAGGTCGAGCCGCGCGGGGAAGCGCACTTCGCGCAGGTAATCGCAACTCGTCGCCACCAACGTAGGCCCCGTCGCGCTGTCTTCGTCCTTGCGGCGACCGCCGACGGCCTTGAGCAATTCAATGCGCGCCGCTTCGCAGTATGTGAAATAGACCGTGTTATTGACGTGTCCCATCGCGTCCATATCGCCCCAGCGGACATCTATGGTTGTCCAGAAAGGGAACTGTTCGCGCGTAATGATTGGTTTGTTCATGCAGACAACTCCTGCTCGTGTGCTTCACGCAGCTTGTATTTCTGAATTTTGCCTGAAGCCGTTTGCGGAAACTCCGTCACGAAGCGCCAGTATTTCGGAACCTTGAAGCGCGCGAGTTGCTGTTGGCAAAAGGCTTTTAATTCATCTGTCGTGATTGGGGCTTTCAAGCGCACGGCGGCTCCGACTTCTTCGCCAAAGAATTCACTGGCGATGCCGTAAACATAGGCGTCGGCGACGGCTGGATGTTGGCGCAAGAGGTCTTCGATTTCTTTGGGCGCGATGTTTTCGCCGCCGCGAATGATGAGGTCTTTGATGCGCCCGGTGATGCGCACGTAACCATCCGCATCAAACGTCGCCTGATCGCCGGTACGCAACCAGCCTTCGTCATCGAGCGCCGCGCGCGTAGCTTCTGCGTTGTTCCAATAGCCGCGCATCACGTTGTAACCGCGCACGCACAGTTCGCCCGCTTCATTCAAACCCAAGGTCGAACCTGAAGTTGGGTCTACGATTTTGACTTCCATCTCTGGCAAGACGCGGCCTACGGTTTGGGTGCGGCGCTCAAGCGTGTCGTCGCGGCGCGTTTGCGTGATGCCGGGCGAGGCTTCGGTTAATCCATAGATGATTGTGATTTCGCGCAAGTGCATTTCATCCATCGCACGTTGCATCAACGCCGCCGGACACAGCGAACCCGCCATCACGCCGGTACGCAACGAAGTCAAATCGAAGCGCGCAAACTCGGCGTCTTCCAACTCGGCCAAAAACATCGTAGGCACGCCATAGAGCGACGTACAGCGTTCGCGCGCGATGGTTTCCAACACGCGCCGCGCGTCGAACCATTCCACCGGACACAACGCCGCGCCGTGCGTGTAAGCGCCCAACACACCGATGACGCAACCGAAGCAGTGAAAGAGCGGTACGCATAAACACAGGCGATCTGACGATGTGTATCCAAGTCCGTCCCCCATCCAATAACCGTTGTTGACGAGATTGCGGCTGGTGAGCATTACGCCTTTGGGAAAGCCCGTCGTGCCCGACGTGTATTGCATATTAATGACGTCATCTAACTCGACTTGGCTTTCGCGTGCGTCGAGTTCAGTTTCGCTGACCTGCGTGGCGAGCGTGCGCAATTGGTCGTAAGGCAACAAATCGTCAGGACAGCTTTCGTCATTGCGCGGAATGAAGATGGCTCGCGGCAAATAGTGTTGATTGCCGATTGCTCCAATCTCGCGCAAGGCGGTGACGTAATCCATATCTTTGAATCCGCTGATGGTGATGACGGTGGCGGCTTCGCTTTGCCGCAAGATGTAATCCATCTCGTTGGCACGCAGCGAAGTGTTGACCGTCACAAGAACCGCGCCGACCTTCGCCAAGGCGAATTGCAGCACGATCCATTCGGGTACGTTGGTCGCCCACAGCGCGACACGTTCGCCGCGTTCAACACCGCAAGCCATCAGGCCGCGCGCGATGAGACGTGCTTCGGCTTCGAGTTCGGCAAAGGTGAATTGTTGGTCGGGATAAATGAGTGCGGGGTGCGCGGGCAGAGCATGGGCAAGTTGGGTGAGCAAGGCTCCGATAGTGACATCACGAAAAGGAGGCATAGCGGTTGTTCCTCAAGAGTAATTGAAGCGGCGCGCGCATTATAGCCATCCCTCGAAAAATTGCTTTTGCCGAGAACTGCCTGCTATGCTCCGACGCGTTATGACTATCCCACAGCTTCACATTCCGAAATTGCAGCGGTTGCCGGAAACGTTTCTGCGGGACGGTTCTGTGCAACTCGAACTCGAACAGGGCGTAGTGATTTTTCGGGCTACGAGTGCGATGCAATCCCGCATTGCCGAATTGCTGGAAAAGCAACGCGCACTTGCCCTTTCTGGCGCGGAAGAACGCGAGTTAGGTGATTACGAAGAATTGGATGATTATCTGAGTCACGTCAATCGGCTGATTCGCAATCTTTCGCTCAACGCTGAGGCCAGCCTTGCCGCGTAAAATTCCGCCACTGTTGCAAGCTCAAGTGCGGCAGCGCGCCGCTTACCTCTGTGAGTTCTGCCATACCGATGAACATTGGCAACTCGTACCCTTCACGGTTGACCATCTCTTGCCCAGATCGGAAGGCGGCACCGATGCACTGGATAACCTTGCGCTGGCC
>JANNUY010000947.1:0-3969 GCA_031414155.1 Acidobacteriota bacterium | reverse complement strand
GGTAGCCAATATTGCTGGCATCTACCAGAAGCACGGCAACGATGAACAAGCGTTGTCTTTTTATCAGCAAAGCCTGTCCTTACTAGAAGAAGTTGGCGATAAACGAGGGCGCGTATCCTGCTTGAGTTCCATCGGCGAGTTTTATCTCAAGTTGAATCCTGACCGAGCGATTGATTATTTGCAGCAGGCGCTCAAATTGCGCGAAGACCTCGTAGAACCGCTAGGCGGTTTTGCTATTTTGAGAAATATGGGAAGGGCGTATTACCACAAAGGCGATCTCAATCAGGCTTTGGAATACGCAGAAAAAGCGATTAGCTTATCTGAAGAAGCCAACCAAAGAAGCCAACCAAAGAAGCCAACCAATTCAGCATCCTTGCCCTATGCCTGAATAGTCTCAGTCAGATTTTGTATGCGCAAGGCAAGTATCAGGAATCGTTGACCGCCAGCCAGAAATCTTTAGCCATGGCGCAAAAAATCAACGATGTCGCATCGCAACGGCAGGCTTTAGATCATTGCGGCACAGCCGCGCAGGCACTTGGGGCAAACTGAAAAAGCGCGGGCGTATTTTTCCGAAGCCATCCGCGTGACTGAGACCGAACGTTACCAAACGTCCGGCGGTGTGCAGCAGCGGCAGATTTTTTTCTCTGAAACAGTCGCTCCATATTTCAAGTTGACCGATTTGCTGCTCGCACAAAACGCCCAGGCCGAAGCGTTCGCAATCGGGGAGCAAACGAAAGCCCGCGTCTTGCTCGATACCTTGCGAAGCGGGCGCGTCAATATTCGCCGAGCGCTGACTGCCACAGAGCAAAAAATGGAAGCGCAGCAGCGCCAGCTAAACAGCGAACTCAATGCGCAACTCGTCCGCGAAACGCAGCGCCCGCAACCCGATCAAGCGCGCATTAACGACATCAACGCACAACTCAAACAAGCCCGGCTCGCTTATGACGCACTGGAAACGCAACTCTATGTCTTACATCCTGAACTGAAAATCAGTCGCGGTGAGAGCGCACCGATTACGTTGACTGAGACGGCGACGCTGTTGGCCGACAGCCAAACGGCGCTGCTGGAATTCGCCGTTGGCCAGGATAAAACGCATCTCTTTGTTATCACGGGCAAGGCTGATTTGCGTACGTATAGCGTAACGATCAAGCGTGCAGACCTTGTGACGCGCATCGAACAATTGCGCAAGTATCTGGCCGAGAAAGACCTGCGTTATCGCCAGCCCGCCCGCGAACTTTATGACTTGTTGCTCAAGCCCGCCGCCGCGCAATTGCAAGGTAAGACGCGTCTCATCATCGTGCCCGATGGGCCGTTGTGGGAATTGCCGTTTCAAGCCTTGCTGCCTGCGCCCAATCGGTTTCTGGTTGAAGATAAAACGATTTCGACTGCGCCGTCATTGACGTTTTTGCGCGAGATGATGCGCGCGCGCGAAAAGCGCGGCAAAGCGACAACACCAGCCAACGTGTTAGCCATCGGCAATCCGGCGTTGGGCGGTGCAGAGGTCTTAGCCCAACGCGCCGAGTTGATGGGCGATAAGCTCGAACCGTTGCCGTTTGCCGAACAGCAAGCCGTTCAACTCGGTCAACTTTATAAATCCAACGCGAAGGTGTTGACGGGCGCGGCGGCGACTGAGGCGGCGGTGAAAGCAGAAATGGGCAAGTACCGCATTTTGCATTTGGCAACGCACGGCGTGCTGGATGATCGCAATCCGATGTATTCGCATTTGGTACTTGCGCAAACCGGCAATGACGAAAAAGAGGATGGGTTGTTAGAAGCGCGTGAGTTACTCGACCTGGACTTGCAAGCGGATTTAGCCGTGTTGTCAGCGTGCGAAACGGGACGCGGCAAGATTGGCGCGGGCGAAGGCATGATCGGGTTGACGTGGGCGCTGTTTGTGGCGGGCGTACCGACGACGGTGGTGAGCCAGTGGAAGGTGGCTGACCAAAGTACGGCGGAATTGATGATGGCGTTTCACCGCAATCGGCAAGCAAAGACGGCGAAAGGCGTGCCGCTTTATGGCAAAGCCGAAGCCTTGCGCCGCGCGGGATTGTCGCTGCTCAAGCAACCGAATTATCGCCATCCGTTTCATTGGGCGGGTTTCGTTTTGGTAGGAGACGGAAACTAAGTAGGCGTAACCAGCAACGCGAAAGTTGATGCAAGAGACCGTTACTTTGACCGATGAATTATTGCAGCCCTGGCTGGCGACGCACGACGAAACCACAGCGCAGGAGCTATTGGCGGCCCTCGTGCAAGAACACGCCGCGCCTGTCATCGGCAAAATCATCCGCAGCAAAATCAAAGCCAATTTTTATCACCCCGGCCATCCGGCCAACGACGACGCCGCCGAAGATATTTATGCCGAGGCGGTGACACAGTTGTTGGTTGAGTTACGCGAACTGAAAACTCGCCCGGACGAAAAAAATATTCAGAATCTGCCGGGTTACGTGGCGCGGCTGGCGTTCAATGCCTGTTATCAACATTTGCGTACACAACAACCGCAACGCCACAAACTGAAAAATCGCGTGCGTTATTTGCTACGCCAACCGGGTCTGGCGGTGTGGGAAGCGGGCAGCGGCGATTTGCTGTGTTGTTACGAAAAGTGGCGCGGCGTAGCTGGTGGGGCGGCTCGTTCGTCACGCTGGCAAACGTTGTTGCACGAGGGACGCAACGCCATAGCACCGCTGTTTCCGCACGCGGACGTAACGCAACTGCCGCCGCTCGTGCTGGTGAAAGGGTTGTTTGATTACGGCGGTGCGGCGCTTGAGCTCGATGCGTTGGTGAATCTGCTGGCGGAACTCTGGGGCGTCACTGATGTGACGGAATCGCTTGACGCACCTGAAACTCTCCGCCGCCTGCAATCCTATGACAGTGTGGCTGAGAGGTTGGATGATCGGCTTTATTTGCAAGTGGTGTGGCAGGAAGTCTGTGCGTTGCCAGTGCGCCAGCGGATGGCGTTGCTGTTGAGTTTGCGCGACGGGCAAGGCAATGGGATTACGACGCTTTTGCCACCGCTGGGCATAGCTTCGTTGCGTGAAATTGCGGCTGCGCTTGAGTTGTCGCCCGAAGAGTTCGCGCGCTTATGGGTTGATTTGCCGCTCTCAGACGACTGCATCGGCGCGTTGCTGGCCTTGACGCGGCAACAAGTTATTAACTTGCGCAAGTCGGCGCGCGAACGATTGGCACGGCGCATGGCGGCGCGCTGAAAGAACGCTTTGCGTGGCTTGGTAATTTAGCTGACGGTTCAACACCTTCTTTCGATAATTACAGGAAGGGTTGGCGAATGTTTTTATGACGGACGAACACCTTTCCGCAGAAACCCTGTGGAGCTATCAACAACGAATGTTAGCCGTAGAAGCCCTATTAGCGGCGGATGAGCATTTGACTGTTTGCGCGGATTGCCACCAACGGTTGGATGTCGTTGCGCCAGCGGCAGTCGCAGTCGCCGCTTTGCGTGAAGATTTCGCGCGCGCGCGCTGAACACCTGACGTTCGAGCAATTAAGTGATTTGCTCGTACAGCGGCTCGACGCGCCTGCCCGCACGCAGGCCGAAGCCCATGTGCAAACCTGTGCCAGTTGTGCCGACGAATTAGAAGACGTGCGCGCTTTCTCGGTTTCGCTGACTGCGCCAACCGTCAAGGTTCCTGCGGTTTCTTTGCTCGAACGCTGGCGAAATTATCTGAATGAGTGGGTTGGCGATTTCGGATGGCTGAAGCTAGGCGCGCTGACTGCCTGTGGCTTGCTCATCGGTTGGGGAGCGTGGCGCTGGCAACGGCGCGTGCCTGAGAACGTGCAAGTCGTTCAATCGAACGCAACGCCGACACCAACCGAATTAGCCGTGCCCGCGACGAGTCCGACAGTTACGCCCGTGTTGCTTGCGCTCAAAGACGGCGCGACTTCTTTAGTTTGGCAAGCTGACGGGGTTCGGCAAACAGACGGGAAGCTGGCGAGCGCGTCATTCATGCTGCCCGC
>JANNUY010000946.1:0-8782 GCA_031414155.1 Acidobacteriota bacterium | reverse complement strand
TGAATGGAAGAAACCGAATTGAGGAATGTTATGCAGCGAATTTTATGGGCACTGTTGTTATGCAGCGTGAGCGCGTTGGCGCAAAACCAAACTTATGACTTGGTGATTTATGGCGGCACGGCGGCTGCGGTTACGGCGGCAGTGCAAGCTAAACAAATGGGCAAGACTGTCATCATCGTTTCGCCCGACAAGCATCTTGGCGGCTTGTCGAGCGGCGGACTTGGTTTCACCGACACCGGCAACAAAGCAGTCATCGGCGGTCTCGCGCGTGAGTTCTATCATCGCGTCTATCAGCACTATCAAAAGGCCGAAGCGTGGCAGCAGGAACGGCGCGATCAGTTCGGCAACAAAGGGCAGGGAACCGTCGCGCTCGACGGCGAGAACCGTACGATGTGGATTTTTGAGCCGCACGTTGCCGAGCAAGTCTTTGATGAATTGATTGCCGAATACAAAATCCCTGTCGTGCGCAATGAATGGCTGAATCGCAAAAACGGCGTAAAGAAAAACGGTGCAAACATCGTTTCGTTCAAAACGCTGAGTGGCAAAACGTATGCAGGCCGGATGTTCATTGACGCGACTTACGAAGGCGACCTGATGGCCGCCGCTGGCGTCAGCTATCACGTAGGCCGCGAAGCCAAAGCGCAATACGATGAGCAATGGGCGGGCGTGCAAACCGGCGTGTTGCATCACAAACATCATTTTGACGCAGTAAAGTCACGCATCAGCCCTTACGTCATTCCGGGTGATTCGACGAGCGGAGTCTTGCCGCGCATCACGACTGCGCCGCCGGGCGAATATGGCGCGGCGGATAAAAAGGTTCAGGCGTATTGCTTTCGCTTGTGTATGACCGACCACGAAGCGAATCGCGTACCCTTTCCCAAACCCGCAGGCTATGACGCGAAGCAATATGAATTGTTGCTGCGCATCTTCAACGCAGGCTGGCGCGAGACTTTTCAGAAATTCGACCGCATTCCCAATCATAAGACTGACACCAACAATCACGGCCCGTTCAGCAGCGACAACATCGGGATGAATTACGATTATCCCGAAGCCTCTTACGAACGTCGCCGCGCGATCATCAAAGAACACGAGCAATACCAAAAAGGCATGCTCTGGTTTATGGCGAACGATCCGCGTATGCCCGCCGACGTGCGCACCGCCGTGAGCCAGTGGGGCTTGGCGAAAGACGAATTCAAAGACAACGGCAACTGGCCGCATCAGATTTACGTCCGCGAAGCGCGTCGCATGATCGGCGCTTATGTGATGACCGAAAATGAATTGCTGAAAAAACGACCTACGCCAGACCCGGTAGGGATGGGTTCATACGGCATGGATTCGCACAACATTCAGCGTTACATCATCGGAACAGGTAAAGACGCCTACGTGCAAAACGAAGGCGACATTGGCGTCTCTACGAATGGGCCTTATCAGATTGCTTACGGCTCGCTCGTTCCGAAAAAAGGCCAGGCCGATAACTTGCTCGTGCCGGTGGCGATGTCGAGTTCGCACATTGCTTACGGCAGCATTCGCATGGAACCGGTGTTTATGATTTTGGGTCAATCAGCGGCGACGGCTGCGGTAATGGCGCTGGACGGCAAGCTGGCGGTGCAAGACGTTCCGTATGCCAAGTTGCGTGAGCGATTGTTGCAAGACAAACAGGTTTTGGCTTTTACGGCACGCTAAACCAATCTGCGTTGTCGCGCGTCTCGCGGCGCAAGCGGCCTTCCATCACGCCCCAATCGAGATGCGCGATGGTTTCTGACACGGCGAGAAAGCGGTTCAAGTCTTTAACGTGTGGGAACAGCAGTTGCGCCATCAGCCAAGCCGACGTGCCTTCTTTAGGAATCAGCCTGATGACTTTTTGCTGGCGCTCTTCGATGTGTTTGACCAGCCTGAAAAAATATTCGTCATATTCCGTTACGTCGCCTCCGTGTGACGTATAGATCAACGTCGGAGCCAGTTCACGCACGCGCGCCAGCGACACGACGTATTCACCCAACGACGCAAAGCGTTGCGTCGCGTCTAATGGGTCGGCGTTCAAGACTGGATTCGGCGTGATGTTTTTCAGAATCGTATCGCCCGCGATCAACAGCCGATTGCTTTCGCGCAGCAAACAGCAACTGCCGGGCGTGTGACCGGGCGTATGCACTACGCGCAGTGAGCCACTGGCAAAGGTGAATTCGTCATTGTCACGATAAGTGCTGACGCGCTCGACTACGTCGGCAAAGCTATGCACCAGCGCGTAACGTTCAACCATTTGCGCGACGGCTTCGTCGGGCGCGCCCGCCTGTTGCAACAAGCCGCGATTGACGCGGTTGAAATTGCGCTCGGTTAGATTGGCTTGCTCCCACTCGTGAACGAAAACCTCTGCGTTTGATTCGTGTTGAATGGTTGCCGCCAAACCGCAATGGTCTTCGTGCGTATGCGTGAGAATGACGCGCTGAATGTCTTTGAGTTCAACGCCTAACGCGCGCAATTGTGAACTCAAAGCGTCTAACGCTTCGGGCGTTTTGGGGCCAGTGTCAATCAGCGTGAGCGGTTCATCCATCACCAGATAGATGTTGATCGGGCCGACGGGAAAGGGCGTTGGGATGATGAGTTTTTCGATGCGCATAGAATTACGTTCCGGCCTGAAGGTAATGCACTCAACTAAAGCAGACAAATGGACGAACCAAAAGAAAGAAGCCATTGACAGAATTTTGGCACGTCGGTATAAGCATCGCTGTTCTGTCGCAATCGTTCTTTCTGGCAAACAAACCCCTACTGTTACTTAACTGGAAGCACCCACCTATAACTCTCCTTAACAGTTTGCCCGTCCCTAATAACACAAAGACGAACAGGACGATTACGTCTCAAAGTTTCAGGCTGTGTTTGTCGCGCTCGCACTAACCACCACGCGAGCAAGTCTTACGCGATAGCCATAGCGAACTCACACGCCATTTATCATCAATCAAGCAACCCCGTGTATCCCCGATGCAAGTCTTCAATGACATAAGGGGGCAACGAATTGCTCATCTCTAAAACCCGTTAGGAGGAAAAATGCGCAAGAGTTTCACCTTGTTATTTATTTTGTGTGCAGCGGTCGTCTTACCGTTCACGTTGTATGGTCAGGGCAATGGCAATGGCGGCAATCCGACGTTGCCGCCACAGGCGCAGGCCGATGTTACGTTGCCTACGCACTCAGACACGAGCAGTAAACCAATCCGCGACATGGTTGATCGCGGGCAGCCCGCCAATCCGCGCGGCGGACGAGACTTTGAACCCGGTCGCCCTGACTCAGTAGGCAACGCAAATCCCACGGGGATTGATGCGCTGGCGGCCAAAGGCAACGGCCCGGTTTCAGCGACCGTTTCCATTAAGGCGTCAACCGGTGGCGTATCGGTTGACCCTGCGCGTCGTGTTGCACCGCCTGACACGACGGGTGACATCGGGCCGAATCATTATGTGCAATGGGTGAATTCGCGTTATGCCGTTTATAACGTGACGCGCGACGCCAACAGCGCCATCACGGGATTCACGCCGGTCGCGGGTTTTCCCAAACTGGGCAACGTGATTTGGCAAGGTTTCGGCGGGCCGTGCGAAACCATGAACGATGGCGATCCGCTGGTGCAATACGATCATCTGGCTGACCGTTGGGTGTTGACGCAATTCGCCGTGTCGGCGCAACCCTATACGCAATGCGTAGCCGTTTCGACTTCGCCTGATCCGACCGGCACTTATCATCGCTATTCTTATAGCTATGGCCGCGATTTTAACGACTATCCGAAAATGGGTGTCTGGCCGAATGGCTATTACATCACTTACAACATTTTCCGTAACGGCAGCCGCTTCACCGGCAGCAAAGTCTGCGCGTTTGAACGCAGCCAAATGTTAGTCGGCGGTGTGGCGCGTCAGGTTTGCGCCAATACCAGCAGCAGTTATGGCAGCCTGGTTCCTGCCGATTGGGAAGGCACGAATGCGCCGACGGCGAACGCGGCGAATCCCTTGTTGAGCATTAGTTCCACCGCGTTGTTGTCGTGGCGCTTCACGGTGAACTGGTCGGGTGGAGGCAGCGGCACGCTAACCGGTCCCGCGACAGTGCCCGGCGTAACGGCCTTTAGCCGGGCGTGCGGCGGCGGCAGATGCATTCCGCAAGTCGGTACGACACAACAACTCGATTCGCTGGCAGATCGTTTGATGTACCGCCTGGCATATCGCAACTTCGGCACCCACGAATCGCTGGTCATCAATCATTCCGTCGCGACGGGCGGCGTGAGCGGCATTCGTTGGTATGAATTGCGCAACGCCGCCGGGCAAACGGTTTCAACTGCCACGCCGGTCGTTCATCAACAGGGCACTTATTCGCCGAACAGCACCTATCGTTGGATGGGCAGCGCCGCGATTGATAAAACTGGCGGCATTGCGGTGGGCTATAACATTTCGAGCGCGGCGATTAAGCCGAGCATTCGTTATGCCTATCGCGGCCCAGCCGATGCCTTAGGCTTGATGGGCAATGAAACCATGATTCTCGACGGAGGCGGTTCGCAATTGGCGACGCTTTCGCGCTGGGGCGATTACGCTACGATGAGCGTAGACCCGGTGGATAACTGCACGATGGTTTTCACCACCGAATACCTGCCCGCCGACGGTACGTTCAACTGGACGACACAAATCTTTTCGTTCAAGTTGAGTACGTGTAACTAATCGCAAACTCGTCAAGCGCCAACGGGGTAAATCGCTTTTGCGGTTTGCCCCGTCATTGCGTTAAGGAGAAAGCTTTGCCCCCGTTCGTTGCCTTATTATTTTTGCTGTTACCGATGATGCCGTTGTCGTTACAAAAACATTTAGTCGAGGGCGAATGGGGCGGCGAACACGCGCGTCTCGAAATCACCGCGCAAGGCGGCACGCTTGAATTCGATTGCGCGCACGGCACATTCGACCGCCAACCCAAGCTCGACGCGCAAGACCGTTTTAGCGTCGCGGGTACTTATGAAGCAGAACACGGCGGCCCGGTGCGCGCTGAAGACCAGCCGCAGGCGCTCAAGGTGGAATATGTCGGGGCGGTGAAAAACGACAAGCTGCGTCTGAGCGTACGACGCGTCGGAGCCAAACGCGCTTTCGCCGTGTTTCATCTCGTTCACGGACAAGAAGCGATGTTGTTTAAGTGCCGATGAATAAATGCCCCCTCACAGAAAAGGCGATAGCGTGAGGGACTTTGGCTGCCAAGTTTGCTAGATTCTCAGCCGTCTTACTCATCACAAATTTATGAAATACGCCGCCGTGTTCGGCATCTACGCCGCCTTTTTGTTGATCGGCGTCTATGCCGCGCGCAAAGTCAAAAACGGAACGCTCGCCGACCTGTTGGTCGCGGGCCGCGCGATGCCTTTGTGGATGGCTACGCTGACGATGACCGCTACGTGGGTAGACGGCGGCTATCTGCTCGGCACGGTCGAGGGTACTTATAAATCAAGCGTAACGCTGGGCGCGCAAGGGGGGGTGTGTTTCGGCTTGAGCTTGTTGTTGGGCGGATTGTTCTTTGCACGACGGATGCGCGCGCATGCCTTTACGACGTTGATTGATCCGTTCGAGGCGCGGCTGGGCAAGCGTTGGGCGGCGGTCTTGTTTTTGCCTGCGTTGTTGGGCGAATTGTTTTGGAGCGCCGAATTGCTGGTGGCGTTAGGCGCGACGTTGGGCGTGATGTTGGGAATGAAACTGACTACGGCGATTTTGTTATCGGCGGCGGTCATTACGCTTTACACAATGTTGGGCGGGATGTGGTCAGTCGCTTACACAGACGTATTCCAACTCGGCCTCGTCGCGGTGGGTTTGCTCGTCGCGTTGCCGATTGTGTTTAACGCGGTTGGCGGATGGGATGCCGCGTGGATGAGTTACGTCACAGCGCGCCCTGACCGCGTAGGCATTGCGCCTCCGTTGGCGGCCACGGCGTTTTGGACGACGCCGACGATTATCAATTGGTGGGACGTGAGCGCAATGCTCGTGCTGGGCGGCATTCCGTGGAATTGTTATTTTCAGCGCGTGTTGTCATGTCAAAGCCCCGCCAACGCGCGTTGGCATTCGATCAGTGCCGGGTTGCTGACCATTGCTTTCACGGTGCCACCGTTGCTGTTGGGCATCGCAGCCTTCAGCCATCGCTGGCCTGCGGTGTTGTCAGCGCAATTGCAAGCGCAGCCTGCCGATGCTTTGCCAATGGTCTTTCAACATCTGACACCGCCTTTCGTAGCTCTGTTGGGTATCGGCGCGATCATCGGCGCTGTTACGTCGAGTTTCAGTTCTTCGATCTTGTCGGCGGGTTCGATGTTCACATGGAATTGCTGCCAGCGGTTGTTATGGCCTGCGATGAAAGGCGAGCAGGCGGTGCGCTTGATGCGCGGTTCGATCATCCTGCTTGGTGCATTGGCCGCCGTGCTGGCGTTGAAAGTGCAAAGCGTACAGGCGCTCTGGTTTTTCACGAGCGACCTGATTTTCGTTTTGTTGTTCCCGCAACTGACCTGCGCGCTGTTTGACCCGAAGATGAATCGCATCGGTTCAATGACAGCGTTCGCTATATCGCTGTTGTTACGATTAGGCGGAGGCGAACCGTTGTTTGGCATTGCGCCGTTCATTCATTATCCCGAACTGTTTGCACTCAACAATCCGTCAAGCTGGTATGACGCAAGTGGAGCCTTGTTGTTCCCTTATAAAACACTGGCGGCGTCGGTTGGACTCGTTACGTTGCCGCTCATCTCACGGCTGACGCAACGTTGGGATCGCGCGCAGCCGTTGCGCAACGTCGCTGAAGAGTAGTGAATGAGGTGTGGAACAAGATGGCATCTTGTTCCGGCAAATCAGGAACAAGATACCATCTTGTTCCACATTCCATAGATCATGAAAACTTTGCTGGCTTGGTGCGCACATGCTTACACCGCGCTTGGTTTGATCGCCGCCGCACTCATCGCCGTCTGCATCGTACGCGGTGACGACGCCTCGTTTCGTACTGCGTTTTTGTTGATGGTTGTGGCGACGGTCATTGATAGCACCGACGGCTGGTTCGCGCGTAAGGTCAACGTGCGGCGTTACGCGCCTAACTTTGACGGACGCCGGCTGGATGACCTGATTGATTTTCACACTTACACGACGCTGCCTTTGCTATTGATATGGCGCGCTGAACTGTTGCCCGCCGCGCAACAGCCGTGGTTGCTCGTGCCGCTCGTAGCGAGCGCCTACGGCTTTTGCCAAACCGCCGCCAAGACCGACGATCATTACTTTCTCGGTTTCCCGTCTTATTGGAACGTGATTGCGTTTTATTTGTACCTGCTCCGCTGGCCGAGCGGCCTGACGCTGGGCGTATTGATTTTCTTCGCGCTGCTGACGTTCGTTCCTGCGCGTTATTTGTATACGTCACAGCGCGGACCGTTTAGCTTGCTTACGAATGTGCTAGCCAGTGTCTGGGCGGTTTGTTTGCTGGTGCTGTTGGCACAATGGCCGCAACCGTCGCGCGCGTTGTTGCTCGCTTCGTTAAGCTTTCCGGCTTATTACCTCGGCGTGTCGTGGTGGATTACGTGGAGCTATTGGCGCGGGAGGGCATAGGTGACGAACCAGAATCAGCAAATATGGGGGAGTGGACGAAGCCCTAAAGGAGTTTAAGGCAATGCGCTTGGAGGCATTTCCATATCTGATAACCGAACATAAATTTCATCAGTTATCTGATCTGCACCCTTTAAGCGAGTTTTGAAGTAAAGTTGACGGTGAGTCTCTCTCTTGCCGTATCGTTGATACCGCGACGAAACGGCGTGCGTTTTCTCAAAAAAAGGCTTACTGTTATTTCAAAGCCGTAACATCAATAACAAGTTTAGCAGTATTTATCTGGTCGCAATATTGTGCCTACAGAGGGAGACGTTTGTGAAGAATACGAAATTCGTTTGTCTAATGACACTGACTTTGGCGCTTACTATTTCGCTGGTAATAGAGGCGCAAGTGAAAACTGAAGTACCTGCGGTGGTACCCGGTGCGAAGCCTGTGAAGGTAGAGCGCGTCAAAATTCACGGCACTGCGTTAGAAGGCAATCTCGAAGGCAATGCGGTTGATCGGGAGGTGATTGTTTTTCTGCCGTCCGGTTACGCGACAAACAAGTCCAAACGCTATCCGGTAGTTTACGCCTTGCACGGCTATTCCATCGGAGCGGAACAATGGAGTAAAGAGATTCTCGTGCCGCAAACCATCGAAGGCGCGGTTGCCCAAGGCGCACAAGAGATGATCGTCGTGCTGCCTGACTCGAAAACTATTCACAACGGTTCGATGTATTCGAGTTCCGTCACGACCGGAGATTTCGAACGGTTCATTGCGCGTGATGTCGTGCCCTATATTGACGCTCATTACCGCACGCTACCCAATCGGTTGAGTCGTGGTTTGGTAGGGCATTCGATGGGCGGATACGGCGCGACGCGCATCGGCATGAAACACGCCGATGTCTTTGGCAGCCTTTACGTCATGAGTCCGTGTTGCTTAGCGCCGCGCCAGGCCGGACCAGCGAATGCGGAAATGGATAAAACACTTGAAGCGGTGAAAACGGCGGAAGATTCGGCCAAGCTGGGGTTCGGCGCACGCGCGCAACTTGCGGCAGCGGCGGCTTGGTCGCCGAATCCGAAAAATCCTCCGCTCTATCTTGATCTGGCAAGGAAGAATGGCGAGGTACAACCCGACGTGCTGGCGAAATGGGCAGCGAATTCGCCACTGGCTTTCTTTGATCAATACGTTGCAAATTTGCGGATGTATCGTGCCATCTCGATTGATGTAGGCGACAAGG
>JANNUY010000945.1:0-3094 GCA_031414155.1 Acidobacteriota bacterium | reverse complement strand
CCGGTACGCTGCCTCCGTCACCGGCTTTGGAAAACACTTCCTGAAAACAGTGCAAGGGGTTCTGCCCCCGATCATCTTACTAACTCGACTAACTAAAGCCGCAAATCAATTACCAAAACTCCTTTGCGGGGAATAACAAATGCGAATCGCAAGTTGATACTAGCACAAGTCTACTGCCTACCCGCAGAAGGAACGCGCATAATGGTCAGAAGTTTTAAATAAGGAGTCACGAATGAAAGCTGTCATCTACGAAGCCTTTGGCGCACCGCCGCAAATCAAGAATGTCCCTGACCCAACGCCCGAAACGCATGGCGTTGTCGTTAAGGTCATGGCTACCGGAGTGTGCCGCAGCGACTGGCACGGCTGGGTCGGACACGACGCGGATATTCAACCTCCGCACGTACCCGGTCATGAATTGGCTGGCGTGGTGGCTGCGGTTGGCAAGGACGTGACCAAATGGAACATCGGTGATCGCGTCACGGTGCCGTTCGTAGGCGGCTGTGGCGCTTGCCCGCAATGTGCGTGCGGCAATCAGCAAGTTTGCGATCATCAGTTTCAGCCGGGCTTCACCCACTGGGGATCGTTTGCCGAGTATGTGTCCATTCATTACGCCGACACGAATTTGGTGCGCCTACCTGAGACGCTTGAGGCGCTGGATTTTGCGGCGGCGGCGAGTCTGGGTTGTCGGTTTGCCACTTCCTTTCGCGCCGTCATAGATCAAGGCAAAACTTCGGCTGGGCAATGGGTAGCCGTGCATGGCTGCGGTGGCGTAGGGTTGTCGGCAATTATGATTGCCAACGCAATCGGCGCGAACGTTGTCGCGATTGATATTTCCGAAGATGCGCTTCGTCTGGCGAGTGCGTTGGGCGCGGTTGCCACATTGAACGCTACGCAAGTTAGCAACGTTGCCGAAGCCGTCATTGAGATTACGAAAGGCGGCGCGCACGTTTCGCTGGATGCGCTCGGGCATCCCACGACTTGTTTCAACTCCATCAGCAATCTGCGCAAACGCGGCAAGCACATTCAGGTGGGATTGCTGTTGGGCGAGCAATGCACGCCTGCCATTCCGATGAGCAAAGTCATTGCGCACGAGCTCGAAATCCTCGGCAGCCACGGCATGCAAGCTCATCGTTACGATGCGCTATTCGCAATGATTGAAAGCGGTAAAATCAAACCCGAAAAACTTATCGGCAGAACCATCACATTGGAACAGTCCATTAATGCGCTGGTGAATATGGATAAGTTCGAGGGCGCTGGCGTAACCGTTGTGACGGAATTCTAAACCGGTACTCGATTCATGAATAAAGTAGCAGTTGTTCCCCACAGCCCTTGGTGGAGAGATGCTTTTGAGATCGAAGCGAAACAGGTTGCCGATGCGCTTGGCGTGAATGTTGTCGCCATCCACCACATCGGCAGCACTGCTATTCCAAAGATCTATGCAAAGCCTGTGATTGACATGTTAGCCGAGGTCAGCAACCTCGCTGACGTAGTTAGGCAGCGTTCAGCCATGGAATCGCTTGGTTACGAAGTGATGGGTGAGTTTGGCATTGCCGGTCGCCGATACTTCCGTAAGGAAGACGCGCAAGGAATCAGGACGCATCAGCTTCATGTATTTGAAACCGGCTCCGCACAGGTCACTCGCCACCTGGCTTTTCGTGACTACCTGATTGCGCACCCCGCAGAGGCGCAAAGATACAGTGAGCTAAAGCGGAAGTTGGCGGAGCAACATCCGCAGAACATGGACGGTTATATTGCTGGCAAAGATGGCTTTATCAAAGAAATGGATCAGCGAGCCGCACAGTGGCGCAGCTTGCAAACCAGTGCTTAACCAATCGCTCACCTCATTGGGCTGAACAAGTTGCCGCGAATTGCCCAATCCAAATAAAATTTAGCGAAGCGGCTGAGAGAGCTTGCGTTTCGGCTCTTTTCGCCTGAAAAAGAAAGCTATGAAACGAACTTCATTGGCGTTGCCCTTCATTCTGCTGTTGTTTTTAATCGAGGCGGCATTTGCTCAATCGGCTACAGAAAGCCTACAGAAAATCTTTGCCGCACCCGCCGTCAAACGCGCGCTGGCATATTTTCAAACGAACGAACCAGAAACGATCAACGAACAGATTCGCACTTGTGAAATTCCTGCGGCGCCTTTCAAAGAGCAGCAACGCGCGGCTTATTATCAACAGCAATTCACCAAACTTGGATTGAAAAACGTACGCATTGACCGCGAAGGCAATGTGCTGGGCCAACGTCTTGGCACGGCGTCGGGCGACGCCTTCTTACAAAGACCGTCGTGTCTTTCCTCGTGTGCCTTCGTGGGCAAAAAATCTGGCAGTACCCTCAAAACCCCAAAGGAGCATCCCCTTTCATGACTTGGGAACAAGTTTACGACCCCTTCAACAACCAGGCGCTTTCGACTGTCGTCGCCTCGTTACCGGTACTCACACTCTTTTTCGTCCTCATCGTGTTGAAAAAGCGCGTATGGGTTTCGGCGTTGAGCGGCATGTTGATGGCTGTGCTGGTGGCATTAGTAGTTTTGAAAATGCCTGCGGTGCTGGTTACGACGGCGGCCTTGCACGGCGTGATTTATGGAATGTTGCGCATTGCGTGGATCATCGTTGCTTCGATATTTCTTTATAACATCGCCTGCGAAACCGGGCAGTTTCAGGTGATGAAAGATTCGATCGCCGGGCTATCATCAGACAAGCGGTTGCAACTGATATTGATCGCGTTTTGTTTCGGTGCGTTTCTCGAAGGCACGGGCGGCGGCGGCGCTCCCGTGGCGATTGCCGGAGCTTTTCTCATCGGGCTTGGTTTCCCGCCCTTTCAAGCCGCCGTGCTGTGCCTGATTGCCAATACTGCGCCCGTCGCGTGGGGCGGCGTTGGCAATCCGATACGCACGCTCGCGGGCGTAACGGGCTTGCCCGAATTGCAATTCAGCGCAATGACCGGGCGCATCTTGCCGCCACTCTCGCTCATCCTGCCTTTCTGGCTGGTGCGCAGCATGGTCGGCTGGCGCGAGACCTTTCAGGTCTGGCCCGCCTTGTTCGTCAGCGGCTTGTCATTCGCCGCGATGCAGTTTTATTGGTCGAATTATCAG
>JANNUY010000944.1:0-1785 GCA_031414155.1 Acidobacteriota bacterium | reverse complement strand
AAGCGTGGCGAAGGTTCCCGCGTCGCGTAGTGACGCCTGATTCCGCTTCGGCAAAGCGTCTCGTTGAAATCCATTGCGTCCGTCGCCCAGCCTTGAGCGACGCTACGCGACGCGGGGGAATGCGCGCGCCTTCCGTGGGTTGAAACCCACGGCTAAAGCTAGCCGTCGCTACGCGACGAAGAACGAACGCATCGCGTTGATTCCGCTGCAAGGCGACGAGTCGCAAGCTATCACCAACCAATTGCGTAACCTCATGAAGCCGCACCTGCTTGATGCCGACCTCACGCAAGCCGCGTTGCGTGGAGCGGGCTATCAAGGCAGCTTGAACATGTCCCGCGACGAAGCCCGCCAGTTGGGGCAATCGTTGGGCGGTGATTTTTTTGTCGCTGGCAAAGCACTCGAAACGCGCCGCGCGGCTGACCAGCAACAGTTTTTTTATGAAGCTTCCGTTGGATTGTTTTTCGTTGAGACGCGCACCGGACGTTTGGCGCACTTTCAATGGTTGAGCGAAAAGGCGAAGAGCGAAACGCAAGCGCACCAACAATTGCTCGCGGCTTTATCCACGGCGTGGCCTGCTTGTTTGCAAGCAATGCGCAATGCGCAGCAAAACCATCAAGCCGAAATCGCATTGGTCGGAACCGCTGCGCCGTTGCCCGAAGTCATCCGTGATGATGAACTCAAACCGTCAGACAAGTTGCCTTCGTTTTATCAACGGTTGAAACCTGATTACACGCTGCAGGCTGATGCGATGAACATCACCGCCACCGTAGAGCTGGAAGCCGTCTTTCAAACCGACGGCAGCGTCGCCGAAATCGAGGTCGTAAAGTGGGCGGGGTTCGGCTTGGACGAAATTTCTGTCGCGACCGTAAAAAAAATGCGCTTTCGCCCTGCCCAACAGAATGAAAAAGCCGTATCCTTGCGCGGTCTGGTTCGATACAACTTTCGGCGACCCGCCGATCTTCAAGAATCAAGGGCCGAAACAAAAGCATCCGAAACGAAAGCCGAAGAGGCTGAACGACTCAAACGCAGTTTGCGCAACTTACCCGTTCCCGTGAGAACGAACCCGAAACCTTAAATTCGATGAAAAGCTGCACGCGCCGCATTCTAGTTTTGCTGGTTGGCCTGCTCTGTTGGAGCAGCGCGGCAGCGCGTGCGCAACAGGCTTCGATTTCTAACGCTGAAACGAACGCGCCTTCGCGCGAGGTGCGGCTGAAAGTCTTCGATCAAGTGTGGCGCTCGATCAACGAGAACTATTACGACCGCAACTTTCACGGGTTGGATTGGATTGCGCAACGCAACATGTTTCGTCCGCTGATCGAACAGGCCGTGAGCAACGCCGAGTTTTATCGGCTGATGCGCGCGATGGTGGGCAAGCTGGGCGATGCACATACGCGAATTTATTCGCCCGAAGACGGCTTTGATCGTTATCGTCCGTCAGGCACCACCGTCGGCTTGACCGTGCGTCGCATTGAAGGACGCCCCGTCATCACCAATGTCGAAGCGGGTTCTGACGCAGCGGCGAAAGGCATGCGCGCAGGCGTGACCGTGACCAAACTCAACGGCGAACCGATTGAGAAAGTGCTGGAAAAATTGCAGGAAGAAGTCGGCTTGAGTTCGACGCCGGTGGCGCGCGACCTGCAAAGCTTAGAGCGGCTGTTTTACGGCTCGCGCGATACATCGCTGATTTTGACGGTGGTGGATGAGAACGGAGCCGAGTTGAATTACGGCTTGACGCGCCGCTATGTCGAATTCCAACGTCACGTGTCGCAACGCCTGTTGCCTTAC
>JANNUY010000943.1:0-8121 GCA_031414155.1 Acidobacteriota bacterium | reverse complement strand
CGAGGTAGCCCTCGCTAACGGTCGGGCTACGGACACGCTTCGCGTCATCTTCTAATTGGTCAATTGGAAGATGGTTTGTGTTTTTGCAACAACGTCTTTAAGCGCCATACCACCGTGTCTGCGCCATCGGCGTCGTTCTGTTCGAGGAACGCCCCCAGGTCTTCGGCTTGCACGAAGGGAAACGCCGGACTCGCGCTCGGCTCAACATACTGGCCGTTTTGCAATTCATAAAATGCCAGCTTCTCGCCGTCGTAACGCCAACACTCGCGCACATGCGCAAGCGCGTCGGCTTCGGGCAAAACCAGATTTGTCGCAATTTCAATCACCAGATCGGGCTTCGCACCGGCCTTTGTGGGTAATCCCGCCAGCCGTATGAAAAAAGTCGTGCGCAGATTCTCAACGTCTTTACTTGCGGTCACCAGCGACAATCCCAATTCATCCGCGATGGTTTCAGCCATGCGACTGAGCAGTTCGAGATAGGATTGTGGGGTTCCCGATGCAATCATAAAACCTAGGCTAGTCCTCTGCGTTTGCGTAAAAACCATTCGCTGCTTGCCAGTGCGATCAACAGCAAAAAGTTGATCGGCATATCCCATAGGTCTTTGCTCACGCGCTCTGAATTCTTGCCTTCCAACATTGTGATTTCATCCAGCAAGTCGTCGGCCTTATCCAGCGTGAAATACTTGCCGCCAGTTTCGGCTGCGATGCGTTTGAGCAACTCTACGTTTTGCGCGGCGTCGTTGAATTCGCGCGTACGCTCTGAAACCAGAAAGCTGGATTTCGCTTCGCCGATCACGGCGTTGCCGCGTTTGGCCGTGAGTTGAAGTTCGTGCAAGCCGGTTTCATCCGGCGTGTAATCAGATCGGTAATCACTGGCCTTTTCAGAGAAATTGATCTTGAGCGGAACGTCCACTGAAGCGCCTGAAGGCTTCACGACTTTCGCCGTTACCGTAGCGTCTTTGATCGCTTCCCATTTTTTATCGTGGATTTCACTGTGCAAACTCACGAGGTCGCCTTGCGCGTAAACATCGCGTTCCGCTGCGACTTCGGTCAGGTTTGGCGCGCTGCTGACGACATAACGCAACAACTGTCGCCAAAACGTAGGATGCGCTTTGCTGGTCGAAGGCATTTCCATCTGCCAGCGCCACGAATCGTTGGTCGTGAAAGCCAGCGTGCGCCCGCGTCCGTAACGCTGTTCGGCCAGCAACGGAATCACGCGGTTTTTATCCGCTGTCGCGTGCGCTTCTAAAATCAGGGTCGCGCCGGGTTTAAGGTTGGCAATCGTTTCTGGGACGGTGATGGCAGGCAGCGAATCCCACACCTTCGCGCTGGCGGCGCGGTCTTCAGCCAACCGTGTGACGGGGTGCGTGCGTCCGCGCGTTGAGAGTGCGGCTTTGAAATTCGAGACAGCTTCGATTTCTGGTTCTTCGGCGCGGTCGTTCAGATACATCGGCAACATTTCAGCGATGGGCGTGTTGGCGTATTTGCCCGCGTCGAACGCGAAGCGTCCGCCCAATGCCATCACGCCGCCGCCGCGTCGCGCCGCGAATTGTTCGATCCAGCGCAGTTGTTGGAAGGTGAAAAAGTTGGCTTCGATGCTGCCGATGACGATGCCCTGATAGGCATAAAGCTCTTCTTCAGTCAGCGGAAAACCTTTCTCTAAGTCGGTGCCGCTTTCCACGCCTTGCCGATAAAACTTGCCGTCGGCGGTGCGCAGCGAAGAGACGAGTACGAGATTCTTTTCATCCTTCGACATGGCTTGCCGCAACTTGCCGTATTCCCAACGCGGCTCGCCTTCGATGTGCAACACTTTCGGATGATCGTCCGTGACTTGAATCAAGGCTTCGGCGACGTTGTTTTCCGTCGTCGTTTCGCCATCAAGCGGCCTCACTTCAAACGAATAACGATGCGTACCAGCCGAAGCTGGCGTGTATTCCAACGTAACCGTTTGCGCCTCGTTGCCCTTGAAATCGAAGTTTTCAGTTTTGATCGTTTTGCCGTCTTCGCTGATGACGACTGACGCTTTCGTCGCGCCGTATCCGTTCAAGCGGACCAACGCTTCGGCAATCACGGCGGAGCCAATGAGCAAGCGGCGCGGCGCACTGAAGCGCACCATCTCGGCGTCTTTGAATCGTTCGGGCGAACCCGCGCCTACCACAAACACGGGCAGGCTTTTGGCTTTGAGTTCGCGCAACTGCGCATTCAAATCGCGTGGAGTATTTGCGCCGCCATCCGACATTAATACGACCGCCGACAGCGGCGTACCGCTCGAATCTTTCACGGCTTCGTTCAAGGCTTGCGCGATGTCGGTCGCGCCACCTTCGGCTTTGAGTTCATCTTTCAGATTATTTGGCGTTTTCAACCGCGAGGCCGAAGCGCCGAACCCGTAGTAGTTCACTTTGAACTTTTCGTCGAGCGTTCGCGCAAACTGACCATCGGCTTTGAGCAAATCTTTCACGGCGTCAAGTCGTGTGCGTCCGTTTTCATCAGACAAGCTCATGCTACGCGAAGTGTCGGCGAGCAGCGCGACGGTGGTGCTTTTGGGAATGACGGAAGGAATGACCACGACGGGACGCATCAGCATGATAGCGAGCAAGGCGATCAGGCTGGTGCGCAAGGCGATCAAGGCTGCACGACTCATCTGGCTGATGCGAAAGGGCGGGCGCACGTAAAGGAAATAAATCAGTCCAGCAATGAGCAAGCCCAACAAAGCCAACATCCACCACGCGGGCCGATTGGCGAAACCAAGCTGGCCTTTGGCAAAAGTTGCCCAACGATATTTGAATAAAAACTCCACCAAACGATCCATAAGCGAATTCCGCGAACCTGAATTGTCGAGGTGCTATGCCTCAGGAAGAATTTTTGTGGCCTCTGTCGGGGCGCATCAAGCGGGTGTGTTCTTAACGGTTGCCGTTAAAGCTGACGCATTATAGTCATCGGTTCGCCGATGTAAAAACCGCTAACCCGCAAAAGGGTTTAGCCACAAAAAAGCACAGAAGACACAAAAGAAAGCCGAAGAAAGTTTTGTGGCTTTTGTGCTTTTTTGTGGCTAAAACCCTCAGTGTCAAGGGGCGGAGCTTTGCAACCCACAGCCCTTGCGCGTTGCAAGAGAGCGGTTAAACTGCGCCCACCATGAATCAAACACCCTTAACGATTTGGACGAACACGCAATTTGCTGACGACGTGACACGCGCTTTGCACGAACGCCTTGCACCGCATCGCTTGCTTTATGCACAAGCCACGAACGCTTCGAATTTGGCCGCCGCGCCGATTGATGCCGCGCTCGCCGAAGCTGACATTGCATTTGGTCAGCCCGACGCGCGACAGATACAAACCACGCCGCGTTTGCGTTGGGTGCATCTCACCTCGGCGGGCTATACGCCCTATGACAACGATGCCGTGCGGCAAGCCTTGCAAACGCGCGGCGCGCGGTTGACCAATAGCTCGGGCGTTTATGACGAACCCTGCGCGCAACACATCGTAGCCATGATGCTCGCCCTCACGCGCCAATTGCCCGCCGCGTTGCAACGACAATCCACTGATCCCAGCGACCCCAAGTACCATGGATGGCCGCAAGCCGACTTGCGCGAAAAGTCGCGCTTGCTGAACGGGCAAACCGCCGTGTTGGTCGGTTACGGCGCGATTGCCAAACGGGTCAGCGAATTGCTCGCACCATTTGAAATGAATCTGATCGGCGTGCGTCGTACCGTTAAAGGCGACGAACCTATTCGCGTGGTAACGTTCGATCAATTAAATGATGTTTTGCCCCAAGCCGATCACGTTCTCAACATTTTGCCCGCGAACGGTTCGACGTTGAATTTATTTGACGCGGCGCGTTTCGCTCAGTGCAAACGCGGCGCATGGTTTTACAACATCGGACGCGGCGTGACAGTTAATCAGGACGATTTGGTTGTTGCGCTTGAATCCGGCCAAATCGGCGCTGCCTATCTTGATGTGACCGAACCCGAACCGCTGCCGCCCCCGCATTCGCTGTGGAGCGCGCCGAACTGTTACATCACGCCGCACACTGCCGGAGGCGACGCGCGCGAATTCTGGCATGTGATTGAACACTTTCTCGCCAACCTGCAACGCTTCGTAAATGACGAACCGTTGCGCGATCAAATCATCTGATGCCGCAAGCAGACGCCGACAAATGGAACGCCAAATGGAGCGACCACCGTCGCAATGGCGAAGCAACCGAACAGCCGCCGCATCCATTGGTCTTGCGCGCGGCTGACTTATTACCATCAGGCCGTGCGCTGGATGTGGCCTGCGGTCTGGGTCGCCACACACTCGCCCTCGCCGCGCGCGGCTGGCACGTCACGGCGATAGACGTTTCTGCCATCGCGCTGCAACGGCTCACAGCAATCGCAGACGAATCTGCGCGCCGTTTGATTGAGACCGTTCGCGCCGATTTGGCCGCACAGGAATTTGTTTTCTCACCCGCCAGCTATGACCTGATAGTGATGACCAATTATTTGCAGCGCGATTTGTTTGCCACGCTTCAGCAAGCCTTACGCGTTGGCGGCCTATTCGTCGCCGTCATTGCACTCTTAGACGACGACCCGCAGCTCAAGCCCATGAATCCAGCTTTCCTGTTACAACCCGGCGAACTGGTGAGAACTTTCGCCGATTGGGAATTGCTTCATAGCCGAGAAGGGAAGCCGGATAACGCGCCCCATCGCCGTCCCGTGGCTGAGATTATTGCGCGACGCTTGCCGATGCGCTCCGGCTTGGGCAGTTCGCCGGTTCAGTGATAGGCTGCGCACCGCAGCCCGCCTACAGCTTTTCGGCAACTGCACCAACGCTCAAAACGAACGCCCCGTATCAGACAGTGATGGCAACCTGTAACCCGCGATGGCTTTTGTACCTGGCTTCGAACACGACATTTTTCTCAGCTACGCGCACGTCAATAATCCTGGCGGCGAAGACGGTGGCTGGGTGAAGCGTTTCCATCAGGCGTTGCAGCAAGAACTGATTCAACTCACGGGTAAGCAACTCGACCTCTGGCGCGACCGTCGCCTCGCGCGCAACAACGATTTCGACAAGACGATCAAAGCCGCCGTAGAAAGTTCGGCCCTCTTTCTCGCCATCAATTCGCACGCCTATCGCCAGTCGCCTTACTGTCAGGACGAAATCAAGTGGTTTCACGAACGTGCCCAACAGGACGGTCATGGCGTAAGCCTCGGTGACGACCAAGACCGGCGGCGCATGATTCACACGCTCATCAACTCGCAACCCTTCACGTCCTGGCCTACGCCATTTCAAGGGATGATGGCGTATAACTTTTTCGAAGCCGTACCCGATGACGACATCGGTTTGCCGCTCGAACCCGATAGCCCACCCTTCAAAAACGAATTCAAGACGTTGGTGCGCGAACTGGCGCGCACGCTTTTGATTTTCAAAGACACCGTTGAGAAACGTCGCGCCAGGCCAACGCCTGCGTCCCTCGTCAAAGCCGATCCTGCTGCCATTAGCGTCTTCCTCGCCGACACCAGCGAAAGCCAGCAACAAATACGCGAACGTTTGGTGAACGAATTGGAAAGGGAAAGCATTCAACTGGCTAAGGCGCTACCGCCGCCTTACGACTCGCCTGCACACGACGCAGAGGCCGCCACCGTCTTGCAGCACGCCAGCTTGAGCGTACACCTGCTCGACGGCTGGCGCGGGCGCAAAATTGATCAGGCTAAGAATGATTATTATCCGCGCCGCCAACTCGAACTCGCGCGCCAGCACACGACCGCGCCGATGATCTGGGTTCCGCGAAAGCTCAAGCTCGACGAACTCGATGACGAAGAACAGCGCGATTATTTGCGCGGCCTCGAATCGGCTCCGCGTGCGGCTGGCGATTATGGCTTCATGGTCTATGACGCCGTAGACGACATCGTCCGCGAAATTGTCGCGCGGCAACAAAAGTTCGCGCAGCAACAAACGGCGGCGAATTCCGAAGCGTCGGCTTTGCTTGATGCACACCTGCGCGACATGTCCCACGCGCTTGAATGTTTCGACCCGCGCCTGAGCCAGCGCAACGTGCCGCTCAAAACCAACTGGGGTAACGACGATCCGCGCAAGAATCTCGACGAACTCGCGCGCAGTTTGAAAGCCGCGAGCCACCTGATTCTGGTCTTCGGACAAGTTCCGCGCGATTGGGTCGTCAGCCGCTTGCGCGAAGCCGTCAAGATTTGTGTCGAAGACGATTTTCGCATCAAGCCCTGCGGCATTTATTTCGCGCCGCCGCATAAGTTGGACGATGGCCGCTTCGATTTTGGTACGTTGCCGGTGATGCAATTCGACAGCGCCACGCTCGACCAGACGTTGACGCAATGGTTGGCGCGACCGTGATGACAGGTAGTAAAGAGCCACGGGGAACACGGGGAACACGGGGAGTTTGTTTGGGAAGTGAATGCGTCCGCATCAACCAAGCCACCTTCACCCCTAATGATGTTCCCCGTGTGCCCCGTGTTCCCCGTGGCTGATTCGATTTTTCACTGAGACCGTTTGAACGAAATGGAACCCAACCCGACCACAACCCCGCGCAATCCTTTCGTAGGCTTGCGTCCGTTCAACAGCGACGAAGCGCTGCTGTTTTTCGGGCGGCGGCAACAGACCGTCGAGTTGATGGAGCGTTTGCATCAGGGGCGTTTCGTAGCGGTCACGGGCAGTTCCGGTTGCGGCAAGTCTTCGTTGGTGCGGGCGGGGTTGATTCCCAAACTCAAGGCGGGCTTCTCGTCGCCGGTTGTGATCAGTGGTGTATCGCTACGCTCAAGCCCGGCGACGCGCCTCTGCGGCATTTGGCCGAAGCCGTGCTGGTGGCCTGCGATGAACGCGACACTGACGCTGATGCTTTGGTCGAATCCCTGCGTACGACGGGCTTGCGCGCGCTGACCGAACGGCTCGCGCCTGCCTACGCGCGCGCCGAAGCCAACCTGCTCCTGCTCGTAGACCAATTCGAAGAAATCTTTCGCTTCAGCGGTACGGACGAAAAGCAGTCCCATCCCGCGCGCCGTGAAGAAGCCGCTGATTTCGTAGCCCTGCTCCTGCAACTGGCCGAACAGCGCGACGTGCCGGTTTACGTAGTGCTGACCATGCGCTCAGACTTTCTGGGGGATTGCGACAACTTCCACGGGCTGCCTGAAGCGTTCAACCGCAGCCAATATCTCGTGCCGCGCCTCACCCGCGAACAGCGCCGCCAAGCCATCGAAGGGCCGATCCGTTTATCGGGAGCCGACATCTCGCCCGCCTTGCTTGACCGCGTCCTCAATGACGTAGGCGAAAAAGACGATCAATTGCCCGTGATGCAACACGCCTTGATGAGGACTTGGGAGGCTGGGCGGAGGGGCAATAGTTCGGTACTTGATGTCGTGCATTATGAAGATGCGGGGACCATCAATAAGGCTCTGTCGAGAGATGCTGACACTGCCCTTCATACGGTAGGTAGTGAAAACAAGCGGCTTGTTGAACGAATCTTTCGCGCATTAACAGCGACTGACGCAAAAGGCCGTCGTATCCGTCGTCCTGCTCATTTGAGCGAATTGCAATTAGTCACTAATGCGAAGCGTGAAGAAGTGCTTAACGTTATCCATCACTTTCAAGAAGCAAACCGCTCCTTTTTGTTGCTGACTGATGATCCCGACTCCATGGTTTCGATCTCACACGAGAGTTTGATTCGACAATGGGGAGTTGTTGCTGAATGGATGACGCGCGAGCAAGAGGCCGCTGAAATCTTTAAAAGATTGGTTGAGGCGTCGCGCAAAGAGCGTCCCTCCTTGCGCGGTAGCGATTTAAGCGAGGCGAAACTTTGGCGGTCGTCACAGCCTAACATTGATTGGGCGATGCGATACGACAGCGATCCAGCAGCGTTGGATGGTGCAATCGCTTATCTTGATCAAAGCGAAGATGATGAACTGAGAGCGGTCAACTCTCAGGAAGCTCAACGTCAACAGGAAGCCGAGCGTCAACAGCGCGAGCTTGATCAGCAGAGAAATAACTCGCGCCTTTGGCGCTGGGATGCGCCGAGGCCTGAAGATGTTCCTCGCCGCGCGGAGACTGTACCGCTTTCGATTGCGGCGAGTCCACCAGCACGCGGATACTCTTCGAGCCTGCGTCCGCCAGTGGCTCGAC
>JANNUY010000942.1:0-4128 GCA_031414155.1 Acidobacteriota bacterium | reverse complement strand
GGCGCAACCGATGACGAAGTGCTGCTCACGGTCAATGCTGCGGCTGGGCCGTTTCTCGTGACCGCGCCGAACACGGCGGTGACGTGGGGCAGCGGCTCGACGCAAACCGTTACGTGGAGCGTCAATAACACCAACGCCGCGCCGATCAATTGCGCCAACGTGCGCATCCTGCTTTCGACTGATGGCGGACAAACTTTCCCGACGGTGCTAGCAGCGACTACGGCCAATGACGGTTCTGAAGCCGTTACTTTGCCCAGCGGCGTAACCAGCACTACGGCGCGCATCAAGGTGCAATCGCTCGGCAACGTGTTTTTCGACATCAGCGATGCTAACTTCACGCTGGCGAATCTCAACAATTACGAAGGATATTTTTCCCAACTTGATTGCCAGACCATCAGCGGCTGGGCGGCTGACCGCAATCGCCTGAATACGGCGATTAACATTAGCGTATATGACGGCGCAACGCTGGTGACGACCGTGCTGGCAAACCAGTCGCGCCCGGATGTCGCAACTTATCTGGGCGACAACGGCTTGCACGGGTTCAGTTTCGCTACGCCTGCCAGCTTGAAAGATGGCACTGCGCATTCGATCAGCTTGCGCTTTGAGAGCGGCACTACGGCGCTCACCCTCAGTCCCAAAACCGTCACTTGCAGCACGGCGGTTTACGAGGGTTATGTGGGACGCGCTGATTGCGGTTTCATTGATGGCTGGGTCGCCGACCGCAGCCGCCTCAATACCGCCATCAACGTGAGCCTTTATGACGGGAACACGTTGCTCACGACCGTCCTCGCCAACCAGTCGCGTCCTGACGTTGCCACTTATCTGGGCGATAACGGGTTGCATGGATTTAACATTTCCACGCCTGCGGGTTTGAAAGACGGCGCAGCACATACACTCAACGTGCGGTTTGAGAGCAGCACCAGCCCCTTGGGCAATACGCCGCGTACCATCAATTGTGGCACGCCGGTTTATGAAGGCTATGTTGACCGCGCCGATTGCAACGTTATCAGCGGTTGGGTCGCCGACCGCAATCGACTCAATACCGCGATCACCGTCAGCCTATATGACGGTTCGACGCTGCTCACGACCATCACAGCTAATCAGTCGCGGGCGGATGTGGGCGGCCATCTCGGCGACAACGGCCTGCACGGATTCAGCGTGGCGACGCCCGCCGTGTTGAAAGACGGCTCGGCGCATACGCTCAACGTGAGATTCGAGACGAGTGCCACGGCGCTGGGCAGTTCGCCTCGTACTGTCAATTGCAGCAATCCGATTTACGAAGGTTACGTTGATGTGGCGAATTGCAATGTCATTAGCGGCTGGGTTGTTGACCGCAATCGGCTGAACACGGCCATTAACGTGAGCGTCTATGACGGCACGACGTTGCTCATCACCGTGACGGCCAATCAGTTGCGCTCTGACGTAGGCGGTTATCTCGGCGATAACGGCTTGCACGGATTTAGTGTGGCGACGCCCGCCGCTTTGAAAAACGGAGCCACTCAGAATGTAATGGTCAAATTTGAGGCCAGCACCACCAACCTGAGCAACAGTCCGCGTTCACTCACTTGCGGCGCGGCGCTCACGCAAAACATTGCTTCGTCGTCTGCGACAGTTACGCCGCGCAAAGCGAAGTAGGGAACTGGTTCCAGTTGCGTAAAAAACCGAAAAGCCTTGTGCTAATTGATTGGCACAAGGCTTTTCGGTTTTAGGCGCGATGAGATCGTGCCGCCGCGCTTACTCTTTCCGCCCGGTTGAAACGGTCGCGGTCAGTTCGACGGTTTCGTCGCGTGTCGTTGCTTGCAATTGCGAGAGCACCAGCGTGACGAGTTGCGATTCGACAATCTGGAACGACTTGTCGGTTTGTACGATGAGCTTGCGGGGCAGGGCGAACTCGCGCGCCCACAGCGCAGGCAATTCCCACCGATTCACCATTCGTTCAGCGGGCAAATTGAGTTGTCGGTCAAAACCGAATTCACGTCCGGCAATGGGGAAATTCATGCGCAGGTTTACTGGGACGTTCGCGCCGGGCAAGCCTTGCAACCATACGTGGCCTGCGTCGCTCATCAGCCGCAACGACAGGGCGCGATCTTGAATGCCGAACTGTCCGCGCGGAGACAACCGATAAGGAATGCCGTATTCGCGCCCTCTAACTTTCGCCGTGAAATTGCCCAACGCCAGCAAGCGCGCGCCCAGCAAGCCGTCGCGCAAGGTTTCGATGACGACCTGTTTGAGATCGGCCTGACCTTCACCACTCTCTACGTCGGTGTAGTTGGTGACTTTGACCAGCGTATCAATCTCTTCCTGTCGAATGCGCGCGGGCTTGAGCTTCAAACTCAGGTCTTGCGCATTCGCGTTCGCTACGGCTTGCAACAACGTCGCCAACGCGCGACGGCTCACACGCACCGCGAACGGTGTCCCATTATCAGCAGGGCTGTCAGCCGCGAAATCGCTGACTTCTTCCCGCGCGTTTTCAGCCGATTGCAAAGCGATAGACAAACGGTTTTCAGCAAAGCCGACGCGCATCAACGCGAAGTTGAGCGGCAGTTGCATGGCTTGCGTAGTGACGGTCATTGGCACTTCACCGGCTAAGTCAACAGTGGTGGCGGGAATGTTGACGGTTTGCGCAAAACTCGCGGGCAACTCAAGCGCAGGAATCGCGGCGCTCCAACGCGCGGGCGAAAGCCATTCGCCGAACAGCAACTTGAGCAGCGGCGTCAGCAAACCGTTAGCCAGCTCTACGTTGGTAAGCGTGACGGGCAGGGTGAGTTTGTCATTCGAACGCTGCGCGTCTTTGATAAAGCCTTTGAGCGTCAGGTTAAGCGGCAAGCCCATCGTATTTGCGGCGCGCGCTTCTACGCCCAATTGAAAGGCGGCTTGTTGCGGTTGCAAGTCGAGCGTGACACTTTTGAGTTTTAGTTGCGCGCCATTAGCGAGTTTGATTTCAAGCCCGATCAGTTGTTGCGCAGCTTCGTTGGCGGCGGTTTCGTTCAGCGTGAATAACACGTCGGGCACAGCGGCACTGGTGGCGCAAGTCAGCAGCCACATTCCAACGCAAAGTTGTATCGCACGAATCCATCTCATAACAGTTCGTTTACTCTGTCATAAGCCAGCGGTTCGCGCCAAAGGAGTTGCGTTTGTGTGACGCGGCGCTTAAAAACGCGCCGTGAAACTTTCCGGCCTGTTGGCGCATTCCGCACAATTTGTTGAATTGCAAATCGAAGCAGGCGTGATTACGTCGCTTGAGCCTGCGGAGCCTTCGTCTCTTTGGCTCGCGCCCGGCTTCATTGATATGCAGGTGAACGGCTTCGGCGGCCTAGACTTTAACGACCCAGCAACGAAGACCGAACAAATCGCGCAAGCCATTCGCAAACTTTGGGCGACGGGCGTAACGCATCTGTTGCCGACCATCATCACTGGCTCGCACGAACACCTTGCCGCTTGTTTCGCAAATCTGGTCAAAGCCGCAGACGAATTTCCTGAAGTCGCTTATGCCACGTTGGGCTTTCATCTCGAAGGCCCTTTCATTTCAACCGAAGACGGCCCGCGTGGCGCGCACCCGCGAGCGCATGCTAGACCGCCCGATTGGGATGAGTTCATGCGTTTGCAAGACTCAGCGCGCGGACGCATCCGCCTCATCACGCTTGCGCCCGAATGGGAAGGCGCGCTGGCCTTTATCGAACGCGCTGTCGCCGCCAACATTATTGTTGCGTTGGGACATACGGCTGCGACGCCCCAGCAAATCCGCGATGGCGTGTCTGCCGGGGCAAAGATGTCTACGCACTTGGGCAACGGTTCGCACGCGCAAATCACGCGGCATCCGAATTACATTTGGGAACAACTCGCGGCGGACGAACTGCACGCCAGCTTTATCGTAGACGGCCATCACCTGCCGCCCGCAGTCGTGAAATGTTTTTTGCGCGCTAAAACGATTGCTCGTTCGATTCTTGTGACTGACGCCATTGCTGCGGCAGGCTGTCCGCCCGGACGTTATCAACTCGGTCATGTTGAAGTGGAAATGACGCCACAAGGCCGCGTATGTTTGCCGGGCACGCCTTATCTCGCGGGTTCGGCGGTGCAAATGCACGAAGCGATTGCCAACACGGTCAAGTTTTCAGACGCGACGCTCGG
>JANNUY010000941.1:0-2075 GCA_031414155.1 Acidobacteriota bacterium | reverse complement strand
GACGATTTCACGATCTTTGGTGACGAGGCCGGTAATCAAGTTAGACCCTCCGTAAGCCGAGGCGGTAGGCGGCTGTGTGTCCGATGCGCAGGAAGTAAAACTGCGCGCCTGGATGTTTGGCTTTAGCACGTTGAAATGCGGTCAGTTCATCTTCCGCAATTTCGTAATCGCCTGTTTCTACGTGCAAAACCAGAAACTCGCCGCGATGCTGGTCTTCAACCTGTGCGCGAATCTGCTGGTCGTAAAACTGTTGCCCGCGTTGTGCAAGGGATTCTGTTGTTACTGTCATGTTTTCTCCCCAAAACAAAAGAGCGCCGAGTTGCCCCGACGCTCTGACTGGTTCTGGCAACTCGTAATGTGCTTACGGTCTACCGCTTTCCAAAAACGCTTTGAGTTTGCGCGACCGTGACGGATGCCGCAGTTTGCGCAGCGCCTTCGCTTCGATTTGGCGGATGCGTTCGCGGGTGACGGCGAAATGTTGGCCGACTTCTTCGAGCGTGTGTTCGCTGCCGTTCGGCCCCAGCCCGAAGCGCATCTTGATGACCTTTTCTTCGCGCGGCGTGAGCGTCTTCAGCACTTCTTCCGTGATTTCACGGAGGTTGATGTTGATGACGGCTTCTGCCGGGTTTTGGATGGTCTTGTCTTCGATGAAATCGCCCAGATGCGAATCTTCTTCTTCGCCAATCGGCGTTTCGAGCGAGATGGGTTCCTGCGCGATTTTTAAGACCTTGCGGACTTTCGACGCGGGGATGTCCATCTTCTTGCCGATTTCTTCTGACGTAGGTTCGCGTCCGAGTTCCTGCACCAGCGCGCGCGAAGTCCGAATCAGCTTGTTGATCGTTTCGATCATGTGAACCGGAATGCGAATCGTGCGGGCTTGATCGGCGATGGCGCGCGTGATGGCCTGGCGAATCCACCACGTCGCGTAAGTCGAAAACTTATAACCGCGCCGATATTCAAACTTGTCTACGGCTTTCATCAGGCCGATGTTGCCTTCCTGAATCAAGTCGAGGAACTGCAAGCCGCGATTGGTGTATTTCTTGGCAATCGAAACGACGAGGCGCAGGTTGGCTTCGACCAGTTCGGTCTTGGCCTGTTGCGCTTCGGCTTCGCCAATGACCCAGATTTGATAGGCGCGCTTGAGTTCGACGGAACTCGTATGATGAGTTTCTTCGAGCGTCGAGATATTTTTCTTCAGCCCGCGAACTTTCTTTTCGAGTTCCTTGATCTCTTCCTCTTTGCGTTTGCGTTCGAGGGTTTTCTGCGTCCTGTCAATGTCGCGCTCGGCTTGCTTGATTTCGTTCGAGACGCCGCGCATTGCGCCGACCAGGCGGTCTACGATTTCGGGCATGAAATCAAGCAGGCGAATCAAGTGCGACAACTCAATGCGTTGCCGCGAGAGCTTGCGCTTCATTTTGTGGAGCTTGGGAGAACGTTTGGGTTCTTCTAACACCTTGAGCGCCGCCGCGTTGGTTTTCTTGAAAGCCTTGCCGATCTCGCTGACCGTTTCGAGGGTGTAGTTGTGATATTCCTCGATCTTTTCTTCGGTGACGCCTTCCTGTTCGTTGAAAGCCACCACGTCGCGGATGCCGATTTCGCCAGCGGCCAGTTCCTGACCGAGTACGAGAATTTCAGCAATCGCTACGGGCGAACGCGAGATAGCCTTTTGCGCGCGAATCTTGCCGCGTTCGATGCGCTTGGCGATGGCGACTTCGCCTTCGCGCGTGAGCAGCGGTACGACCCCCATCTCGCGCAAATACAAACGCACCGGGTCGTTGGTTTTCTCAAGCGTACCGGGCGACAGGTCAAGTTCGGCTGGTTCTTCCTCGGCTTGATCTTCTTTCTTTTCGAGCGACGACGAAGCCGCCGTCTCGAAAAACTGTTCCTGCGAATCGCCGATAGAGATGCCTTCGTTGCCGACGATACCGAGAATGTCTTCGATGTCGTCTATCGCAATCGGCCCTTCCGGGATTTCATTGTTGATTTCGTCGTAAGACAAGAACTTGTTGTCCTTGCCCATGTCTATTAATTTTTGAACGTCGTCGTTATATTTCTCGTCCACTTTCGCTTCTCCT
>JANNUY010000940.1:0-4993 GCA_031414155.1 Acidobacteriota bacterium | reverse complement strand
CTGAGCCTCGGCATTCACGCCATTGAGAGGCTCAGGTCGCTTACGCTCCCCGTACTGCCTTACATCATTCTCTCCACTATGAATTGATAGCCGCGCGTGAAAGCGCGTCGCGCGACACTCGGCCAGCTTTGTTTGGGCAATACGCTGGGAAAAGTTTTTAAGCCCGGTTGCTCAAACGAATTATCCCAGCCGCTGCCGTCCCAGAAAATATCAGTGTTCTTCATCCCCATCTGCTTAATCTCGCCCGTCGGATTGCGTCCGTTCTCAGCAAACGTATTGCCGTGAATGCGATTGCCTTCGGGCACGATGCCTACGTCAAACAGTCTTCCTTTGGGAAAAAACATGGCGATGCTCACCACGATCATGCCGATAGAGTCATTGCCGCGAATCTCATTCTCTGTCACTTCAGTGCGATCAGCCCCCATTAAGACAAACCCCGTACCCGGATTGACTTTGCCTACGGTCGAAGTGGGGTCGCCGAAATTAGCGATGTTGTTGTTAAGAATGCGGTTTTTGCGAACGACGTGATCGTGGGCGACTTTCGACGGATTGTTCGGCAACAGAAAGACCAACATTCCCGCTGTATTATCGTGGCAATAATTATTTTCGACTAGCGAATTGACTGAGTTCTCAATCTCAATGCCCGTCACGCTGGCAAAGGCTTCGTTGTTGCGGACGATGATGTCGCGCGATTGCCCGACATAAATCGCCGCGTCCTTGATCTTGCTGGCGACGCATTGCTCAACCAGTACGCCTTTGCATTCGACGGGATAAATTCCATAAAGGCCAGTGTTCTCAACGACCAAGTTGCGGAAGGTGACGTTCTGGCTGCCGTGAATCGTGAGGCCGTTGCTCACGTAATCTTTCACCGCCAACCCTTCGATAGTCAGATTGTGCGACGACGAAATCATGGCGTCAGTCAGTTTGTTTTGTCCGTCCAGCACCGCGCGGTTGCCGTTCTCAACCAGGCCGCGCACCGTAACGCCGTCGGTGTTGAGCAACAGCATTTCGTGATAGACGCCGGGTTTGATTTCAACGATGTCACCAGGGATGGTGCGATCAAGGGCAGATTGAATCGTCTGCCCCGGTGCGACTGTCCACGTCGTAGGCTTGCGCGACTGTTCTTTCGCCAACGCGGGAACAGCCATCTTTTCAGCCGTCGGCGGATGCGGTTGTTTCGCCGTCACGACCGCCAAAGCCGAAGGAACCTTTTCGGGAATCTCAGACACTTTCGCTTCGTCGGTTAGCGAATGCAAAAACGCGACAATAGCCGTGCGTTCTTCTTTGGTCAGGTCAAACTTGCGAACCTTGTCATCGAGATTCGGCAGCTTGTTGCCTACGCCTTCGCCACCGCCACCGGCATAAAAGTCGAGAACTTCTTCCAACGTCTGAAAGCGTCCGTTGTGCATGTAAGGCGCAGTGAGCGCGACGTTGCGCAACGTAGGAACTTTGAAAGCGTGGTCATAAGCTGGCCCTGCGCCCGCTTCGGCGCGTCCCAAATCTTTTTCCTGGTTAGGCATGTCGGGTACGCCAATGACTTTGAAATCAGGATTGTTGAAGGTCGGAAAGCCGTGGCATTCAAAACAGCGCGTCTTCAACGAACGAAATAACGAGAGGCCATGTTTCTGTTCGGGCGTGAGCGCATCGCCGTCGCCAGCGGCATAACGATCAAACGCGGAGTTGTTGCTCACCAGCGTACGTTCAAACGCGGCAACGGCATACGTGACGTTTTTGAACGTGACCGCCGAACCGTCTTTGCCGCTGAACGCTTTGTCGAACATCGTCACGTATTCCGCCAAGCCTTTGAGTTCAGCGACGAGTTCGTCAGGGTTTTGATTCATTTCTTTTTCAGATTTGATCGGCCCTTCGGCTTGTTCTTCCAAGTCGGCGGCGCGTCCGTCCCAAAACTGGCGGTGGTTGAAAGCCGCGTTCCAAATCGTAGGCGCGCTGCGTTTGATAACTGCGCCGTTCTTGCGTTCGCGGCCCAGCCCTTTGCCGCCGAAACCCATGGACTGATCGCGCGAGTCGCTGAAACCCATGTCGGGATGATGGCACGTAGCGCACGCCATATCGTTTTTACCCGACAGGATCGGGTCGAAATACAACAGCTTGCCCAACGCGACTTTGTCATCGGTTTGCGGATTGTCGGCGCGCATCGTCATCGCCGGGAAAGCACGTTTCAATCCGCCGCTGCCCGGCGCGCCATTCGTAGGCGTATTGCCCGCAGGCACGTCAGCGGCGAAGGGGTACAGCCCTAACGCCAAAATTGCACAGGTGAGTAAGGCCAGCAAGACGAGCAAGGTCGTTATCAGGCGTTTGAAACGTTTGGACGAAGGTTGCGAAACAGCAGTCGGTGCGAATGTCGCGCTCATAGCGAGTCCTCCAGTTACGGCAGTTAGGGCAGTTTAGGGAAACGAAATTTTGGTTAATGTTGCGTGTCGTGAAAATTCAGTACGAAGTGGCGCAAGCATAGCCGATGCCTTGCGCTCAGGTAAATGCCACCCGAAGGAAACATTTATGCCCAACCAATCTGACGAAAAATTCTGCGACATCGTGATGAAAGGCGGCATCACCAGCAGCATCGTTTATCCAAAGGTTGTCGCCCAACTCGCGGTTCATTGGTCGTTCAAAAATATCGGCAGCACTTCGGCGCGAGCTATCGCTGGCGCTGCCACAACGGCGGCGCTATACGGCAAGCCCACGAAGAGCAAAGATTCGTTTGCCGAGTTAACCGATCAAGGGATCAATTGGCACGCTGCGACTTGGTTGAACGTACCGGCTTGGCGTAAGCTGCGCGGCAGAAATGAGAGCGGTATGCTGAAGCTCATTTCTCCTTACTCATTCAACATAAAAATCAATTGGTCAGAACCTCATTTATGGCTACACATGCTCTTGACGGAATTAAAGTCCTCGACCTCACGCGCCTCTTGCCCGGCGCAGTCGCCACGATGATGCTGGGCGATTTCGGTGCCGAAGTTTTGAAAATCGAAGAACCCGGCACCGGCGATCCGATGCGGCACTCGGTGGCGGGCAGCTTTGAAAAAGGCTCGCCGGACACATACTTCCTCGCCACCAACCGCAACAAATACAGCATGACGCTCAATCTCAAACATCCGCGCGGCAAAACCATTTTGCGCAAGCTGGCCGAAGAAGCCGACGTGTTAGTCGAAGGCTTTCGGCCCGGCGTGATGGCGCGGCTGGGCTTGGCATATGAAGATTTGCGCGATGTGAATCCGCGTTTGATTTATTGCGCGCTGACGGGTTACGGGCAGGAAGGGCCTTACGCCCAACGCGCTGGACACGACGTAAATTACCTTGCCACCGCAGGCGTGCTGGGTTTGATCGGCCAGAAAGACGGAGCGCCCGTGATCCCCGGCGTGCAGTTAGCCGATCTCGCGGGGGGCAGCCTGCACGCAGTCATCGGCATCCTGCTCGCATTGCAGGCGCGTGCGCACACCGACCTCGGCCAACTCGTAGACGTTTCGATGTTAGAGGCTTCGCTCTCGCTGATGTATCTGCCGCTGGCGAGTTATCTGGCCGAAGGCAAACAACCGCCACGCGGCAACGACGGCTTGTCGGGCAAATACGCCTGCTATCAGGTTTATGAAACCAACGACGGACGCTACCTCGCACTCGGCGCGTTGGAACCGAAATTCTGGGTGAATGCGTGCAAGGTGCTGGAATGCGAAGAATACGCCGAGCGGCAATTCGAGCCAGCGGCGCAGGTGCTGATGCTGGCGACGTTGCGGCGCAAGTTCAAAACCCGCACTGCCGAAGACTGGCTGATGCGTTTTGCCGAAGTGGACACTTGCATCGCGCGCGTCAACGACATTGCCGAAACCATCGCCGACCCGCAGTTGCAGTCGCGGCAGATGTTCATCGAACTCGAACACGCCGAGCATGGTGCGGTCAGGCAACTTGCGCCGACCGTGCGCCTGTCAGATACGCCCGGCGAAGGGGAATTACCGCCGCCCGCACTAGGCGAACACACCGACAAGGTTTTGCAGGCGCTGGGTTATGGTGAAGCGCAACGCGCAGAGTTGCGGCAGGACGGAATCATTTGAACAGTTTCAAAGGAATTCATTTATGAAATTACGACGTAAGTTAGTCACCGCAACGGCCTTGTTATTTTTTATGCTGCTCGCGCTGGCGTTTCCCTTTGGGCCATTGTTCCCGTGGTCGCCGGTGAAGCTGGGCTATCACACCATCCATCAAGCGCGTGGCGATGTATATGTCGCCGAGGCGCAACCAGTCGAAACCGATTACGCCTTGCTCGATCAGTTGATGAATGAAGCGGAGAGCTTTCACCAGTTGCATTTCAATCGCCGCATCAAGGTGATCGGTTGCAAAGATTGGGGTACGTGCAAACGCGGTATGCCGTGGATGAACGTCAATCCGCTCGGCGGCGTGACATTGGCAGGCGATGTGATTTACATCACGCCGAAGCTCAAAGAAAAAAATTTCAGCACGGTGCAATTTTTGCGGCACGAGTTGTCACACGCTTTGATCGGACAAAATACGGCGCTCTTGAATATCTTTAAGCTCAACGAACAGCCGTGGTTTTATGAAGGGCTGGCCGTGTCGTTTGGACGGCAACAGGATTACCTCAAACACGATGAATGGCTGAAGATGGCCGCCACCACGAGCCTTACCCAATACCTTGATCCGAAACTCAGACCAGAAGAATGGAATGCGCGTTTCGCCTATCCGACGCAACGCTATTTCATCGAATGGCTGAAAGCGAATTTCGGCGAAGAACGCTTCCATCAATTTCTAACACATGACATAGCCGAGCCTGACGGGTGGCGCGCGACCTTCGCCTCGGTCTTCCCTGCTTCGTTTGAAGCGTCCATCCAGCAATACGAACAAGCCGTGCGCGCAAGCGCGTGGGTACCTGCGGAGTAATTCAACCTTGCCTTCTTTGCTTGAATCCTTACGCGGCGGTTTGATCGTCTCTTGTCAGGCTCCGGCGGGCACGCCGCTCAACGATCCC
>JANNUY010000939.1:0-3570 GCA_031414155.1 Acidobacteriota bacterium | reverse complement strand
AAGTCTACGCCCTTTTGCGTGACCTCAAATTTGATGTTGGGCTTTTGATATTCGCCCGTCTCGCCCGCTTGCTGCTGATTGCGCCACTCGGCTTGATCGCTATCGCCATCGTTGCCTTGCCCCATCAAACCTTGCAACGCTTCTTCATCGCCGACTGCGTTGAGATAGCCTTCCTGCAACAGCCGCTGAATCAGTCGGTCAATCAGCTTTTCGAGATCGCTGCTGCGCGCGTTGCCCTCTTCGTCAAACAGTTGCTTGTATTGCTCTTGGTCGAGCAGGCCCGAATTTTTTAACGCTTCACGAATGGCCTGCCGCAATTGCTCGAGCGCATCTTCAGGGTCAGGTTTGTTGAACTCATCCGCGTCGTCCCAGTCTTGCCAGCGGCGTTTGAATTGCTTTTGAAAGCCGCTTTCCAGCAAGTGTTCTGAGAGGCTCTCCATCAATTCTTCGAGACTGATGTCGTCCCAATCCTGCCACGTCCATTTTGAGTATTTTGTAAATCGCATAAGGCTCAATCCTTTTTATCATCAAGCGGCGAAAGACGCGCGCTAATCGAAATGGTTTACGAACCCGTTTAGTGAAGCAATATGGTAATAACGCTTATGACAGTGGTGAGCAAGTGCAGGAAGGTTCGCAGATTGGTTTTCGCAGAGCAGCAAATAGAAAAAGCGATCTGTTGGAAAAACGCTCAAAGCCTCTTGTCTAATCTGTGAAACATCGCGTACTCTGCAAGACACAAGAACGACAACTTTACAGGTACAGCAAGCGTGACCCGTGACGATGCACGAATGCCCCCGCAGCAGGTGTTTTGCCTTGCTTTCACAGCGTTTCGGATAGGTGTCTTTCAATCCCAAAGTTTGGAACCGCAACTCGCATGACGAATCAAACACAGTGGCTAAATGATCTAGAAAAGGACGGGAAGACGTCTACAGTAGAGGGGCTTGTGTTGGTACGTGACTACAAACATGAAGGGCGTCCGCCAGAAGAAGTAGTGATGGTGAAAAAGGCCGAAAGCTATGGAGCGGACGCGGTCTTTTTTGAAGAACGCTCCGGTCGGTCACCCGTCGCGCAGGCTTTTGTTTTTGTCGAAGACGGCCCCGCTAACAGCCCAGCCTTTGCCGAAACGCATCAACGCCTATGGAGTTGGGGAGGCGTTCCGTTGCTTTATCGCAAGACTCCCGGATTGGTTCAGCTTTTTCGTTGCGCACACAAGCCCGATTTTTTTTCTACTTCCGGGAAACTGAGATGCAAGCCAAATGATTTTCTAAGGCTTGGCGTGGGTATTAGCGACGCTCTTAACAGTGCTTCGTGGTGGAATGCTGAACAACTTCGCAATGGCACACTTTGGGATGACCCAAAAGTCTGTCAAGAGTTGCTCTCGGCGAATCGGTCTGCGCACAAAGGGCTGATTAATGCTGTTAAAACTCTCAGCGACGAGTTAGATGAAAACGAGTTTCTCCCTAAACACTTAAGCAGAAAATTGCTCATACTGTCCCTACTAATTGCCTATCTGGAAGAGCGTCAGGTTTTTGAAGAAGATTATTTCGAACAATTCCTGCCGGAAGCGACACGATTCTTTCACGTGCTAGCAAATGGCAAAGCGTTAGTGGCTTTGCTGGAAGCGTTGGAAATAAGGTTCAACGGCAATGTTTTCAACTTGCAAGAGACTGACCGCGAACTACTGATAAACAGCCAGAAACTTGCCCGTTTTGCCAAGCTGATTGAGGGGCGCGAGGCAGCAAGCGGACAATTAACGCTTTGGCAACTTTACTCATTTAAAGACCTGCCCGTGGAGTTAATTAGTCACGTTTATCAGCTTTTCGTTAAAGACACTGCCACAGCGGTTTATACGCCACCGTTTCTTGTTCGCCTTATGTTGGATGAGGCGTTGAGTTGGGAGCGGCTCGACCGTTTGATGGAACAGAAGGAGATCATTTTAGATCCCGCCTGTGGCTCAGGCGTGTTTTTGGTGGAAGCCTATAAACGCCTGGTCTTACATTGGCGTAGCCGCAATGGATGGAAAAAGCCTACCAAGACGGATCTAAAAAGATTGTTGAAGAAAGTTCATGGCATTGACTTGGAGATAGGTGCTGTTGAACTTGCCGCCTTCAGCCTGTGTTTAGCTCTTTGCGATGCGCTTGAGCCTGCGGAAATTCGCGCCAGTATAGAACTCTTTGATCCATTGATTGGTAAGTCACTGCATCACTCCTGTTTTTTCGAGGCCCAAGAACAACGATTAGTGAAAGAACCGATTGGTGTCGTCATAGGTAACCCACCTTTTACTTCCAGTCTAACTACGCAGGGCGCAGTGCGTAGCTATGAGCGTTACGAACTCGCACACGGCTCATTGCCGGATAAGCAACTGGCTTACCTCTTCTTGCACGACGCGATGGAGATGGTTGCCGAAGGCGGCATACTCAGCATGCTTCAGCAATATAACTTTCTTTATAACCAGCTGTCGTTAGGCTTTCGTCGTAATTTCATTAGCCGTTGGGATGTGCGAGAAGTTCTGGATTTCATTTCGGTGCGCGGGCTTTTTCAGAAAGGAGGCGCCGACACCAAAGTGATTGTTGTAGTGGCGGAAAAAACAACGCCTCCAACTGAGCGAAAAATTCTTCACGCGACCTTCCGCCGCAGTGGACGCACTGATGCCGAGCAAGGGTTCGATATTGATTACTATGATTTACATTGGCTGCCGCGCGAGCTTGCGCTCAACAACGACAGTGTTTGGCGTGCTGACTTGTTGGGTGGCGGGCGCGTGTTGGGATTTGTAGATCGCTTGAAGCCAAGCCGAACAATCAAGCAATACGCAGAGTTGCAGAAATGGGATTACGGTGAAGGATTTATTGAAGGCCAAACGGGGAGGCTAGTTGAAGCCCAACACCTTACCGGAAAAAAGCTGCTGCCCTCTGCCGCGTTAACTGACGCTGGTGTAGATCGTAGTCAAATTACAGTAGTTAAAGCGAAACAGTTCAAATCAGCATACACAAGCAAACGGTTTACCCCACCAATGTTATTGATCCGCGAGAACATGGAATTGCCCCATATAATTTGGGAAGATTATTACCTCACATACAAAGCCCAGATCGTTGGAGTTTGTGTTCCTTTGCAAGAACGTAATCAATTGCACCAACTTGGGAAGTGGCTCAGTGTTGCGAAACGCCCCTTGCAGGCGTATGTGGCAGCGATCAGCACTAGTTTATTTTCACGGAAAGCTACTGCTGTCTGCGCAGATGAGATTCTCGATCTGCCGTATCCTGAAACGGAAACTTTTGACCTGAGCCTAAACGAACAAATCTTGGTTGATGACATCGTTGACTATTACCGCGATTTGATTCGTTTGGGAGAAAGTTCAGCGGCTATGAAAGAAAGCGGTTTTGCTGCGCTGCCAGCATTTACTGAAGCCTTTACGCGTCAAGTTAATGGGATATACAAAAAGAATCTATTGCACCCGCTCACTCCGCAGATTTGGCCTGGAGTAATTTGCCAGCCGTTTGTTTTTGGTAATAGCGTGGTGGATTGGGATGGCGCAGATGAACTAAAAGACAAACTTGACAGCTTGCTTCGAGA
>JANNUY010000938.1:0-18982 GCA_031414155.1 Acidobacteriota bacterium | reverse complement strand
TCTGCTTTTTCCTATGAAAGCCAGCTCTTCTCGCAAGGGCTGGCTTTCTTCGTGCTAAGGCTCTGTGCAAGAATGGCAATGCGTGAGTAACGAAGTCATCGAAGTCATAAACAACATGCAATCATCAACCGATACAGCGGGTGATTCGGCGGGCGAAGCTGCTGCGAGTGCCGTTGCGCCTGCGCCCACCGTGTCGGACACTTTGCTCGCGCCCAGCCCCGCCTTTGAAGTCCTGCTCAATCAACTCGAAGGCCTCATTCATTACCGTTTCACCAATCGCGCTTTGTTACAGCGCGCGTTGACGCATCGTTCGTTCGCCAACGAACAGCCCGATCCGCGTCCGGCGCATAACGAAGCTCTCGAATTTCTGGGCGACGCCGTGCTGGAATTTCTCATCAGCGCGTGGCTGCTCGAACTTTACCCAACACAAAACGAAGGCACGCTGTCGAAGTTGCGCGCTTACGCTGTGAGCGCCGTCAACTTGCAAAAGCACGGCATCAAGCTCGGCTTGGGCAATTACCTTTTGCTCAATCGCGGCGAAGAAAAAACTGGCGGACGCAGCAAGATGGCATTGCAGGTTGACGCTTATGAAGCCTTGATCGCCGCGATCTATCTCGACGGCGGCATCGAAATGGCGAAGGATTTCGTGCGGCGCGAGTTTGCGCATACCTTCAAGGTGATTGATCCGCAAAATCTGGCGATGGCTGATTACAAGACGGCGTTGCAGGAAAAGCTGCAAAGCGCTGGCTTGCCTACGCCGAATTACGCGATTGTCGAAAGCCTGGGGCCTGATCATCACCGCATCTTCCAGATCGAATTGCGCGTCGCCGGTCAGTGCATTGCGCGCGGACAAGGCACGACCATCAAAGGCGCGCATCAAGCCGCTGCCGCTGCCGCAGTCGCCAGTCTGGACAACCAGATCGAACGGCTGCGCGAGGCTTACGCCTTGCAAACAACTGTGGAAGCCGAACCGAAAACAGAACCCGCCTTCGTCACGCAAGAACTCGAACCACTAACTTTTGGCGAATCAGTCGCGGAACCGGCTGAACCGCTTTCAACCTGATTCCAAAAATCTATGTCAACCCCAGACAGCCCAGGCAGCATGGCTAAAGACAGCATCAGCGCAAGTGATTCCGTCACTATTGATCCTTTCGTTTCACCCGCACCGCCCAAAACCATCGTCCGCGAATACGCCGAACAGTTTCTCATCACCGTCGTGATGGCGCTGTTTCTGATGACTTTCATCACACAAGCCGTACAAGTGCCAACCGGCTCAATGCAAAACACCATTCACATCGGCGATCACTTTTTCGTGAACAAGTTCATCTTCGGACACACGACACCGTTGATTGGCAAGCTGTTGCCGACGCGCGAAATCAAACGCGGCGACATCATCGTGTTCAAGTTTCCCAACGACCCAAAGGTGAATTACGTCAAGCGCGTCATCGGCTTGCCCGGTGACACCGTCGAAGTTAAAGACACGACTGTTTTCGTCAACGGACAGGCACTGCCTGAGCAACACGTTACGATTGATATAAATAAAAACACCACGACGGCTCAACCTGAATTCTCCACCGACCCTGCACCCACCGGAGCCACTTACAAAGTCTATCTTGACCGAAGCGCGCGTGGAATTGACTCATCGGCCAAATACGCAGTGAACGGCCCGGTAACAGTGCCTGCCGATAGTTATTTTGCGATGGGCGACAGCCGCGACAACAGTTTGGATAGCCGCTTCTGGGGCTTCGTGCCGCGCAGCAACATCATCGGCCACGCGCTTTATGTTTACTGGTCATACAACCCGACTGACGAAGACCGCGAGCATTCAAGCAATCCGGTGTCAGACATCCTGATGCATTCCAACTGGCGGCGTACCGGCACGGCGATTAAGTGATGGGTAAGTAATGAGCGGGTCTGAAACGAACCAACGAAACTTAGCGAAATCCCTGCTGCCCTTAGTGCTGGCAGGGATTTTTGGCATTTATTACGTCTCGAACTCGCAGCCGCAGGCGTTTTACGATTACACGCTGCGCATCGCCGAAGCCATGTTGTCAGGACGTTTGGGACTCAGCGAGCAACCGCCTTCGTGGTTGAACGAAATGATTCCGCACAACGGCAAGTGGTATTCGGCCTTTCCGCTCGGCAGCGTACTGACAATGTTGCCGGTAGCCTTGCTCAAAAAACTTGGCCTTTTCACCAACTTCCCTGGCTTTGCGTTAGCAGGCTTATTCGCAGCGCTCACCACCTGGCTCACTTACCGCTTAACGGAACGTTATGAACTCAGCGCCGCGCGTCGTTACCTGCTCGCGTTGTTGCCCGTGCTGGGCACATGGATGTGGGCGAATCTCGCCTTCGCGGGCGCGTGGCACATCGCGCTCGGCATAGCCGTCGTCGCGCAACTCGGCACGTTGTATTTTCTGTTAGTTAAAAAGAGTTACTGGCTTGCTGGAGCATGTTTCGCGCTGGCCTTTGGCAATCGCACCGAAATCCTTTTGCTCGCGCCTTTATTCAGCTATTTGATCTGGCGCGAATTACCCGAACCGCGCACTCCGCACTCCGCACTCCGCACTCCGCACTTATGGGCTTTCGTCACAATGCCTTTTCTGTTGGGCATTGCGACACTGGCTTATAACTATGCGCGCTTTGATTCGCTGACGGATTTCGGCTACGCGCGCATCCCCGGCGTGTTAGAAGAGCCGTGGTATCGCAATGGCATCTTTTCGCTCACGGCCATTCCTGACAACGCGAAAGAAATGCTGTTGACGCTGTGGCGCAAGGTCAATGGCTATCCTTACTTTGTGCCTACGGGCTGGGGCGGTTCGATTTTTTTGAGTTGCCCGTTTCTGATTTTTCTCTTTCGACCAGCTTCACGTAACAAACAATTAAGCTGGTTAGCGGCTAGCGCGATTGTGATCCTCACATTTGTACTGTGGTGTCATGGCAATCCGGGCGGTTGGCAATACTCTTATCGTTACGCGATGGTATTGCTGCCGTGGATGATGTTGATTTTGATCGAGAACAGTCCCAGCCGTGTTTCGTTGATAGAATGGCTGCTATTTACGGCTTCGGTCGCCATCAATGGTTGGGCAACTTACCTGTTTTTGCGGTCTGAACACATGCGCTACTGAATCGGTAACCACCGTACACCGAAGTGAAAACCCGTCGAATCTTTAAGGCAACTGCGCCGTATGCGACTGACCTTGAACCAGTTTGACGATGCGCTCGGCTGCCAACGCGGGCAAGCGAATCAGCGGAGCCGGAAATAATCCGCCAAGCAACAAAAACAGCAAAGCCGCTGTTAGCACCCAGCGTTCACGCGGCAGCGCGTCGGTTAGAATTTGCGCAGCGGCGATGGGCTTGCCTAAAAAAATGCGGGCAAAGAGTCGCACAACGCTGAAGGCATTGAGCGCCGTCACAATTGGCAGAATTACGCCGAGGTAAGGATTCGTAGCGAGCGTGCCTTGCAACAACAGGTCTTCGGCGGGAAAGCCCAGCGTCAACGGCAAGCCGACCAATGCGAGACAACCGGCGGCAAAGAAGACCGCGAGACGCGGCGCGCTGATAGCCAGTCCCATGAACTTATCCGTATTGAGCGAAGCTCCCAACCGCGCTTCGAGTCCGGCATAAACCGCCGCCATCATCGTCGTCGCCACCGAGACGACTTGCCACAACACCAACGCTCCGGCGATGCCTGTGGCGGTATTGCTTTCGAGTCCCGTCAAAATAAAAGCCGATTGGCTGATGGCGACCAGCGCGAAGATGCGGCGCGGTTTGTGTTCGGCGAGCGCCATCACAGCGGCGTATACGGCGGTCAATAAACTCAACGCGCTGAAAAACGGCCAGGCGTTGTGAGCGACATCGGGCAGCAACGGCAACACGATGCGCGCGACGAGAAAGGCTCCGAGGTGATCGTTCACCAGCAAGACCAGCGGCAACAGCGGGCCGTATTCAAAAGCTGTGACAACCCACGAATGCGCGGGGAACAAGCCTTTGCGCAAAATGACCGCCGCCATCAGAAATCCGAACGCGGTGAATAACAGCGAACTCTCTCCGGTGCGCGCGAACGTGAACGAAAGCCCCGTCCCCCAGTCAGGCGCAGCGTAAACCAGCAAGCCCGCGCCGACGCACAAACAGATAAGGCTCAAAAACAAGACACGTTGCGCAAAGGCCGGTATCGTGCCCTCACGTTTACCTTCAGATGATGGTGGAGCGGTGAAAAACCGGATCACCAAGAACGGAGCCAGCGAACCCGCCCACGCCAGTACGAAAACGATCAAGTTGTTGGCCGCGTACGCCGCCGTGGTCGTAGCGCACAGCCACAGCACGCCCGCGAGCCACGACGGCGTGAGGCGGTGTTTCGGAGCCAGCACCGCTACGCCCAGACAAAGCGCAACGAACAGCGTGAGCGGAATGGCACTCAACGCGTCTATGGCAAACATTGAAAATAGGGCTTCGGTAAATTTCGTTTCGGGCGAACGGGCGACGGCCAAGTTAGCGATGAGCAAAGCCCCGAGGCTTGCGGTCAACGCAATCACTGACGCGCGACGCGCGCGCGGCAAGTCATCCATCTTCCAAACGAAAAAAGAAGCGATTAACGGAATCAATACGCTCAAGCTCAACCACGGAAAGACGAATGACTCAGACATCAGCGCCCTCCGCGTTTTGGATGAGGCCAGCTTTAGCGATCAGCGGCGCGTGTGGCAATCGTGCTTTGCTGCCAATCAATTTGGTTTCGATACGTTGCGCCGCGTGCGCCAGTCTCATGACCGGGCCGACGACGAAGCGGTCAAGGAAGTTGTCGTGATGTCCGCGATCTAGCGCCAGCCGATAAAGCCAATGCTGCACGTTTTGCGGCAACAGTTTTTCAAAGTGCTTGCCCGTCGCGCCCAGGTGTCCGGCGGCGGCGGCGTGTACGCGATGATGATCGTGCAGTAGCGAAGGCGCGCGCAGAAATTGCATCGTACGCAACAGCGCATGACCCGTGATGTGCCAGAGCGCCAGCCGCGTGAAACCGAAACCGATTTCGACAAAGATGACGCCGAGTTGCGTCATCACGGCATAAGCCAATCCGGTCTTGGCATCAGGGCAAGTGCGCCCAACCAGCGTGCCGTGCAAGGCGGTGAGCAAGCCAATGACGATGATGGCTTCGGCGACTAACAGCGAACTCGCAATCAGCGGTTGCGCACGCAGCAACAAATAAGCTCCGGCGTGAACGGAAAGCGCGCCGTAAAAAATCGCGCTCGACGGCGTAGGCCCTTCCATCGCGCGCGGCAGCCAGCCTGAAAAAGGCACTTGCGCCGCTTTGCCCATCGCGGCGAGCAATAACAGAAAGGCTACGATAGTCGCGGAGTTTCCAACGAGCGGCGTATGCGGTTCGATGTTGTTCGGCAAGACTTGTGAGAATTCAGAAGTGCCAACGAAGATGTGCATCAGCACGACGCCAGTCAGCAAACCTACGTCACAGGCGCGATAAGTGGCGAAAACGCGCAAGGCGCTCGTGACCGGATCGTCGCGGTGCTGAAAGAATGCAATCAACAGAATCGAAGTGACGCCTACGATTTCCCATCCACCAATCATCAAGTCGAACGATCCCGCCGCAAAAAACAACAAGATGCCGCTGCCGAATAAATTCAACAGCATGAAAAACCTAAAGAACCCTGCATCACGATGAATGTAACGACGCGAGAAAACCGATACGATCAAGGTGAGTAACGCGCTGAGCGTCAGCAACGGCAACGAAAGGTAATCGGCCCACAGCGCCAGCGGGAAGTGATAATGCCCAACTTCAAACCAGTTGCCATAAACCGCGTGCAATTGTGGGTTGCCGCTGGCGAACAATTGCCACCATAGCGCGACGGCAATCAATAGCACTGCTGTATAGCAAGCCGTCGTCAGACGCTCGACCAAACGTTCAGGCCAGCGCACGCCCAACAACCAACTCGCGCCCAACACGGCGCACCAGCCGCTGGGCAACACGATCAACAAAGCTAATAAGAGGCTTTCATTCATATCGGACAGTTACCATCAGGAAGTGACGCATTGAAACAGCGGAATCATTTTTAATTTTCCATTTTCCATTTGAGATTTGAGATTTGAGATTTGAGATTTGAGATTTGTCATTGCGCCCGAACATCGGTCGCTGCCGCTCAATGGCAAATCTAAAATCTCAAATGGAAAATTGAAAATGTCTGCTTTCGGTTGGCTGGCTCAACCGTTTGCACTCGCGTGCGCCGCCGTCGCGGTGACGCGCGCAATGGGCAGGTGTTTGAGCTTGCCGCGAAACCAGTCAGGCGACGCCGCAATCTCTGGCACTTTCACCGTTTCGGTGACGGGTTCGAATGCGCCGTTACGATAAACCTGAACCGTTCCGTCGGGACTCATTGAGACCAAACGAATCCAACGATTTTCGACCAGTTCAGTGACTTCGGCACTGCGGCGCACGGCTTCCATAACTTTATCGGGCGTATTCTCAACGATGAGCAACAGGCGCACCGGTTCATGAATTTCGACCATTTGCCACGGCAAGCCCGTACGCAAATCGCTGGCGTGCCCGTTCATCACGCCCATCAAACCGGTGACGTTGTGCGGCAGTTTCGTACCGCATCCGTAACCTTCGTTATCCACAAACGAAAAATAGTATTCGAGACTGATGCCCGCGCAGACCGGCCCCGCTGCGCCGAGTATGGCAGCCAAGCTGTTGTTTTCGGGGTCGCGTTCGGCGTCGTAAGAAATCAAAAAGGCGCGACGGTCTAAGAACAAACCACGTGTGATACTGCGCCGCCCGACGACGCAAACGGCGTTGGTGCAATGGCCGTATTCCGGTCGCGGTTCGGCCAACTGTTCAGCACGGTCTTCGACGTGACGCAAACCATCCAACGGAGTTCGCGCGCGATAAGCGGCCTCAAAACGGCGCGCGCGTTCAAGTGCGTTGGCTTCGCGCGCACGATCAAGCGATTCAGTCAGCCGCGCGAAATCGGCGGCGTGCGAAACCGGAATCGCCGCCGTGTCAAAAAGCTCGACTACGTCGTTGCAGGTGTCGTGATAGCCGCCGACAAACCAGGTGTCGGTGGGAATGATGACGCCCATCGCGTTAATGCGTTCGCGCACTTGCGAATGATTCGCCATCGCAGCAAAAAGCCGTCCGTTGGGGCCGCCGCGCCTGCCGCCGCACGCGCCGCAATCGTGCGCCGATTCGTGCGGATTATTCAGACTGGTCGAGCCGTGACCCAAAATCGTCACGAGCCGCGCGTGGTTTTCAGTCAAGCCCGCCGCGCGCAACGTACCGCCAATGCGGTCAGCCATTTCCTGAATCGAAAACCCTTTGAAGAAGCCTTCGTCTTTTTCCTGAACAGATTCATCGCGCACCATTGCCAGTTCGGTTTGCGGCGCAGGCAGCAACGAATCGGCTAGCCGTTCATACCAGCCGCCTGCGTGGCGCGGAACCAGCACGCGCGTCACCAGCGGAAACGCCGCGAGCCAGCCCGTCGTCAGCGACCCCAGCGCGCCGCGCAACAGGGTGCGCGAACCAACGAAACTATTGTGCGCCGCACTCGCCCACAACTTGCGAATGCGCTGGCGTTTTTGTGAATGCGATTGATGGTCGGCGTGCGGACGTTCAAACACCGCGTGTTGCGGTTTGACGACGACGGGGCAAAAGGCTGCACCGTGCGCGTCATCAAGTCCTTGATAGTGGATGGCGACGCCGAAAAAGCCCGCAGCGCCAAGCGTTTCGATAGCAGGATCAATTTCTTCGAGCGCGCGGCGAATGGATTCTTCGCGTTCGTCAATGCAAAAGATGACCTGGGCTGCGGGACGTTGTGCCGTCCGACGCGGATCAATCGTCGCGCGATGCGTGAGCATGGGCCGCAGGATTTCCTGTTCGTGACGATGTTCGTAAGCCAGATGCCATACGCGGCGGCGTTCCCAATCGTCGAAGGTGTTGATCTCGCTGACTAGCGTATTGAATTCATCAGATGACAGCGCGTTGAGGCGTTCGGCTGAAAGTCCCAGCAACTGGGCTACGTCAAACAGACTTGCGGCTTGCGCCATCTGTTGCACTTCGGTGAGCGGCAATGGCGCAAAAGGCTCGCGCCATTGCGTCCAAATCTTGGGCCAGGCGTTTTCACAAACCACCGCCGTGAGCGTCAAACGTACGGCGAGAAAATCCATCAGCGAACACGGCAACTGTTCGTGCGGAGCCAACTCCGGTTCGTTTTCGAGCTTGCGCATCAAGCCCGCCCAACCGGGCAACGCAAGCAGTTCCGCCGTCAGTGCAGCTTCATATTCAGCAGGCGACAGATTGAATTTACTCAGGCATTCGGCGACGACTTCGACGGCTGATTTATGTTTCGCCGCTTGTCGCTGAAAAGCGTTTGCTGCGCCAGATAACAACGCGGGCGACAACCCACCCGACTGGCTCAAGAGCGCGCGGGTTGCCGCATAAAAGCCTTTTTCGCGCAAAGGCATCGTCCAATAAGACAAGCCTTGATCGAAAAACACGCCACACAAGCGAATGAGCCAGGCGTTGATGGTTTCGTCAATATCAGTGCCGCAATGTGCCAGCACCGCATCGCGTGGACGCGCGGAACGCACAAGCTCGGCGGCCTTCGGTTGCGGCATTCGATGAAAGCAAACGGCGAACAACGCACGCACGGCTTCGCGTTCGCCTTTGCCGTTCAATAAGGCTTGCCGCGCGTCAAGCGACAAGTCTTCACGCAAACGATCCAGCAGAGCTTCCTCATCCATCAGCCATTCAAAGTTTTCGGCAGTTATCGTGCGCAAGCCTGCATTGAGTATCGCGCGCCGCAATTCGTGGCGGCGCAAAGCGTTAGGCAGAATGTCGGTATCGGCTTCGCGCGCCAGCACCACCTCAAGGTCTTTGGCGCGAATGCGGCCAACGGCAAACTCTTTGCGATAAGCCACCTCGGTCATAAACGGCTCGGTTCCGAACAAGCGTGCGGCTTGTTGGACTGCTTCTTCAAACGGCAAGTGTTGAAAGGCGTGCAGCGTGTTGTGATGGATGAATACGCCAATCGGCCCTTGCACGGGCAGGTAATGCGCCGCGTGGTCAACTGCGTGAGGCACTTTCTCTAACTCAGAAATGGTTTCCGCCTTATCGGCCAGTTCCGCTGCTTTCATTTGTTATGCTTTACCTTTGTCAGGCGATTGCTTTTGCCGCCAAATCTTTTTTTTCCGGCAGACTCGCGGTTATGTCTTTTTTGTTGGCAACAAAAGCGTCTTCATAAAATTTCACCACGCCGGTTTCGAGGTTGTGGATAGCGCCCACAATGTCTATCTCACCTTTTTCGACCATTTGTTCCAGAATATAGCTTCGGCTGACGATGGATTTAACCGAACGCTTCATGTTAATCAGTGTAACATTATCGACGAACTTGTCATTGGAGGAAGTTCTTTCTGCCGGGTTTGTTACCGTTTTTTCTTCATAGACCGCCGGTTGTAACTTGGCCAATAACTCAGTTAAGTTACCCATCTCGACGTGATCGCAAGCCCCCTTGATCGCGCCACAATTGTCGTGACCCAACACGATAATCAGTTTCGCGCCGGAAATTTTACAGGCGAATTCCATGCTGCCGAGAATATCGGTGTTGATGATGTTGCCTGCGATGCGAATCGAAAATATATCGCCCAGCCCTTGATCGAAAATCAGTTCCGCCGAAGTGCGGCTGTCAATGCAACTCAGAGTGACGGCGAAAGGCCATTGGCCATCGCGCGTCTCGTTGGCCTGTTGCAACAAGTTGCGATTCTCTTTCAGATTATTTACGAACCGTTGATTACCTCGTTTGAGGATTTCCAGTGCCTCTCGCGGGGTAGTTTTTTCTTGCAATTCTTTCGTTAACGTTCTCATGTCGTACATCAAACCTCATTTTTTGTGGTGGTTGTGGTGGTGGTTAATGTGAGCTTACGTGTTGGGCGTATTCCATGCGGTAATAATCCCTGAACCCGATCAGGCTCACCGAAATATCTTTGTCTTTCGATCCCAGCGTGACAAAGTCTTTAATTAACTGAATAACATCGTGATCAATGTAAGCGGAGTTAGTCGCGTTAATGACGACTTTGCTTTTTTCCGGTAACTCGGAAAGCGTCTGTTTAATCGCCGCTTTATTCAAAAAAGAAACTTCCTGTGCGAGATCAATGTGAATGGTTTCTCCGGTCTGGTGATCTTCTTTCTTGAATGAATAAGCCAATTGCATATTGGCTCTGAGAATAAAGAAGATACTGACAGCAAGGCCCACACCTACGCCTTTTAGCAAATCAGTGAATACGACCGCCACGACCGTCACAATAAATGGGATGAATTGGTATTTGCCCGCCTGCCACATGTGCTTAAACACTGCCGGACTGGCGAGCCGATAACCTGTCATCAACAAAATCGCCGCCAAACAAGCTAAAGGAATTCGATTTAGAATGGCGGGAATGGCGATAACCGCCAAGGTCAAAAATACGCCGTGCGCGATGGCTGAAATTTTCGTTCTGGCTCCCGCGTTCACGTTCGCCGAAGTCCTGACAATCACCGAAGTCATCGGCAAGCCACCGATTAAACCACTTAACAAATTGCCGACGCCTTGCGCTTTTAATTCAGTATTGGTGTTGGTAAAACGCTTCAGCGGATCCATTTTGTCGGCGGCTTCGATGCAAAGCAGCGTTTCGATGCTGGCGACGGCGGCGATGGTGGCAGCGACGATCCAGACTTTTGCGTCAGCAATGCCCGAAAAATTAGGGCGAGAAAATTGCCCGATAAACTCTGAGAAAGAATTAGCGACGGGCAAGCTAACTAAATGTTCCTGTGAAATCGCCAAGCTAGAGCCTTGAGCCTTAAATAATTCGTTCAAAATTACGCCGGTCATAACTGCGATTAGTGCGCCGGGAACCGCTTTTATTTTTTTCAGAAAATCAATCTTCGTCCACGCAATTAAGATCGCCAGCGAAATAAGCGTGATAATAATTGCGCCCAAATGAGAATAATTCACGGCATCAATCAGGGCTGAAAAGGTATTGTGCCCAGTGCCTTTTTCAATAAAGAAAAAATCGCCTTCATTATCTTTGTCGTAACCGATGGCGTGCGGCAATTGTTTCAGAATGATGATGACGCCAATGGCGGCCAGCATTCCTTCGATCACGTTCGAGGGGAAATAATTCGAGATCGAACCGGCCTTCAAAAAACCCAGCGCAATTTGCATTAAACCCGCCAGCGACACGGCGACCAGAAATGTCTCAAATGCGCCGAGGTCTTTGATGGCAACTAACACGATGGCGGTCAATCCGGCGGCGGGGCCTGACACACTCAAGTGAGAATTGCTCAAGCTGCCGACGACAATGCCGCCGATGATGCCTGAGATAATGCCTGAAAACAGCGGCGCTCCGCTGGCGAGCGCGATGCCCAGGCAAAGCGGAAGCGCTACTAAAAAGACCACAAGGCCTGATAACAAATCCGTCCTGAAATGAGAGAAAACCGATGTCATAACGTAGCTTCTGTTGAAATTAAGTCAGTCAATAGTAATTAACGGTCAACTGCTATCACCGTTGTAATGGATTGCTGAAGGTCTGCTTGAGCCGCAATGTCAATATTCAAACGTTCTTGTCCTGCACGACCAACTTACCATGGCAAAAATCAAGCCAGAGGCAAAACGGGTTAAGTGCTTGAAAAAACGCCTCGCAGCAAAAACATTGAGAGACAAAATGTCTCAGCTTTGAGGCAAAACGAGACAGGTAAACTGAGCAGACTAGCGGCTAACACTTCATTTGAGATAGACGCGAAAAAGCGTGCCAAGCGCATGCACGTTGCCCGGACGCGAGACGCCATCGTGCTGATAGAGATAAAAGAACTCCGCATAAAAATGTTGGCTGAACTGTTTGAGAATCCCCGCTGAAATGCGATTGCGAAACCAGCCCAGACGGCCTCGCGTGCCTGATTGCGTCGAATACCAAATTTCATCGGCGACGAACGGTTTGAACTTGAACGCGCCGAGTTGCGCGGGGTGATCTATTTGCAAGCGGTTGCGATAGACCGTGAAATCGCGGCTATCGTGGCGCGCACGGCGTTCAAACAAATTGCGGTCAGTAAACATGAACTTGCCCAGCGTCGCTTTGCCCGTGACGTTCATCACCAGGCGATGCTCGCTGATGCGGCGTCCGGCAAACGGCTGTTGGTCAACATAAAGATAGGTCGGTTGCAGCGTCAGATATTGGTTGAGTTTGAAAGCGACAGCCCCGCCGATGCGCTCATCCACTGGGCGCGCCAAGTCGCGTCCGATGCGCACGACGCCGATGACAATGATGTCTTTGGTTTTGGTGAGCGGTTTGATGAGTTGAGTTTCATTCCAGAATTGCCCGTCGTCACGCGGGGGCGTTGATATTTGTGCAATAAGACTGGCCTGACTGACAGCCAAGAGTAAGGGTAACAAAAATAGTTTGAGCTTCATTAACGAACGGAACCTTTCCTTTTCAGCACGATTCTCGTAACTCATTCGCGCTTGGGCGAACAGGTTTGGCACGGTGGTCAAGACAAAGTGAATACAAATTGCGTACCGCGTTGGGGAACGTGTTTTGGGCCGCTGCGGGCACGCCGTTTTGCCTCAGGGCTGGCCTAATGACCGGTAGATTTTGCCTCAGGGCTGGCCTAATGACCGCCTAATGACCGCCTAATGACCGGTAGATATCGTCTCAATCCGTTTTTGCCAGGGCGGCTGATAGCGAGAAGAACGAACGCCGAACGACGAGCAATTTCTGTTACCTACGGCATCCAGGGTATTTCGTTGGCCTGATACTTGCTGTGGCTGAAGTCGTGGGCTGGCACAGCGACAAGGTTTGCCGCTAAAGTAAGGCGATGAACCCCAAAGAAAAAGAATCGCGCTGGGCCGGAATAGGCGACAGAATGACGACCAGTACGAAACTCATGTTGTGGCTGATGATGGCGGTCGGCGTCGTGATGGCGCTGGTCGGCGTCGTGCTGTTGCAATTGCGTTCGAGCGCGCTGGAACAAGACGCGCTCGATCTCGTCAGAGCGCACGCGCGCACTTTGCAAATCGCCATCGAAGAACGCCACAGCACCAATGCCGATATTGAATTAAAGCCGTTGCTCGAACGGCTGGTGCGCGAAAATCAGGCCATCGCCAATATCATTCTTTATGACGCGCGCGGTGAGCTGCTGACCGCTGCACCCTCCGGCCTGAACGAAGCACAACTGGACGCGCAAGCCGCACGGCAAGCGATGGCGACGCGCCGCGAAGTCAGAATCAATCGCCGCATCGCTAATCAGGATGTCATCTCGTTGATCTTGCCTGAAACCGCGAGCGATTCGCCCTTTGGCGCGATTGAAATTTCGGTGGCGGTCGCTTTCGTCAACATCGAACTCGTCAGCGAACGCAACGACATCGTCTTTTTAGGATTGATTACCTGTCTCACGATTTTCGGCGTCGTCTGGCTGGTCACGCGCCGCAGCTTCGGTCGCCACATCCGCGAACTCGTCACCGGCGCAGAGGCCGTGGGCAAAGGCGATTTGAGTTATCGCGTAGCGGCTCCGCAATCAAGCGGCGATTTCAAAGCCCTGGCCGATGCTTTCAATCAGATGGCGACTTCGTTGTCAGACCAGCGCCAAATCGCCGCACAACAAGCCGAAGCCCAACTTGAACTCGAACGTCGCCTGCGCAATTCAGAACGTCTGGCTGCCGTGGGACATCTCGCCGCTGGCGTAGCGCACGAGATGGGCGCTCCGTTGCAAGTGATTGACGGACGCGCCAAGCAGTTGCAGGAACAAACTCATCCGACTGCGGACAAGTTGCAGCGCAATCTCAAAATCATCCGCACGCAAGGCGAACGCATCACGCGCATCGTGCGTCAGTTGCTCACACTCGCGCGTCCGGTGCATCCGCGCTTTCGTTCTTTGGATTTGCGCCAGCAAACAGGAATCGCACTCGAAGCCCTTGAGACTCAGGCCTTGCAGGCGCGCGTTGCATATTACCATCCAACCGGCGCGCCGCTTTGGGTCAAAGCCGATCCCGACTTGTTGCAACAGGTGCTGACGAATCTTTTCATCAATGCGATTCAAGCCATGCCAGAAGGCGGCGCGTTGCGGGTGAGCTATCCCGATACGCCATTGCATAAAGACGGATGCGCTTTCGTCGGTATGCGAGTGGCTGATACGGGTTACGGCATCGCGCCGGAAAACCTGCCACAAATTTTCGATCCGTTTTTTACGACCAAAGAGGTGGGCAGCGGCACGGGGTTGGGGCTTTCGATTTCTAACCGCATTATCGAAGAGCACGAAGGCTGGCTGACCGCCGACAACTGGGCGAATGGCAACGGCGAACGCGGCGCGGTCTTTACGCTTTATTTGCCGCAGGCAGTAGCAAACACCAGCGCCTCACACGAAGAAGAAGCCGTCCACGAAATGATGGCAGCCGATTGAGAAGGAGCATGTAGTCCCGCCTTCAGGCGGACTGGCTCGGCTATCACGACATTCCGGCTGAAGCCGGTACTACGAACTGAAGCATGAATACCCAACGCATTTTGATTGCCGAAGACGACGCCGACTTGCGCGATCTTTTGCAGGACGATTTAGAAGACGCGGGTTACGAAACCAAACTCGCAACCGACGGACGCGTTGCGCAACGCTTGCTGGAAGATGCTGACGAGTGGTTCGACCTGTTGCTGACCGACGTGCGTATGCCCGGTCTCACCGGCAGAGAGTTGCTCAGTGCCGCGCGCGAATTGCGCTCTGAAATTCCGGTCATTGTTATCACCGCGTTCGGTTCGGTCGAAGACGCCGTTGGCATGGTCAAGGCCGGAGCGTTTGAATATCTGACGAAGCCGTTTGAAAGCTCGCAACTCTTGCCGCTGATCGAACGCGCTCTCGCTGAGACAGCCGCCCAACGCCAACAAGTTCGCGTGCGTCGCGTCTTGCCGCAAACGCCGCCGCGTTTAATCGGCGCTTCGCCGCAAATGCAGGAGCTATTCAAACTCCTGGCGCGTGCCGCGCGCGGAGCCAGCAACGTGCTCATCACGGGCGAATCGGGCACGGGCAAAGAAGTCGTCGCGCGCTCCATTCACGAAATGTCAGATCGCAGAGGCGCTTTCGTGCCTGTCAATTGCGCAGCCATTCCCGCCGAGTTGATCGAAGCCGAACTGTTCGGCCACACCGGGCAAGCCTTCACCGGAGCGAAACAAGTGCGCGCCGGACTGTTTGAATCGGCGGAAGGCGGCACGCTGTTCCTCGACGAAATCGGCGAGTTGCCGCTGCCCATGCAACCCAAACTATTGCGCGTTTTGCAGGAAGGTAAAATCCGCCGCGTCGGAGCCGACATAGAAAAAGACATAGACGTGCGCGTCATCGCCGCCACCAACCGCGACCTCGAAAAAGAAATGCAGGAAGGCCGCTTCCGTGAAGATTTGTATTGGCGGCTGAACGTCATTCATCTGCACATTACGCCTTTGCGCGAACGGCCTTTCGATATTCCGCTGCTGGTCGAACACTTCCTGCGCAAGGTGACGCGCGGTCAACAGCAATTCAACGTCAGCCCCGAAACGCTCGCCGTACTCACTGCTTACCGCTGGCCCGGTAACGCGCGCGAACTTGAAAACGCCATCGAACGCGCGGTCGCGTTGGCTGACGGAACTACGTTATTGCCGGGTGATTTACCGGAACGCATTCGTTCGAGCGGACAAACCGCGCACCTGTTGGCACAAGCGCGCGAACGGCGTTTGACGCTGCGTGAGTTGGAGCGGGAATACATTTTAGAGACCTTGCGGCTCACCGATGGCAACAAGTCGCGCGCAGCAGAATTGCTGGGTTGCGACCGCCGCACACTGCATCGCAAGTTGGATGAATATCGGGCTGAAGATTCGACCTTGACGGTTTAACTTTCTGTTTTTTTGAAGCGCGTGGTCAATTTATACATTGCGGTGTACTAGATAGTCGCCACTAAAAAAACAGCGGTGAACGTTGGCGTCCACCGCTATCAAGGAGTCCATCAACTAAGCACCAGCTACGGAAGTAATTTGCGTTCTGCGAGAGAACACGCAATCGCACGAATGTGGGGATTCGTGCGATCTCGTGCGATTTCGCTTCACGAAATAATCCGCAGATGCTGTTTGACAAGGCACCTACGAGACGTTGCCAAACAGCACAGTGGTCGTTACTGCCCTTTCGTCGTGAAAAAGTAACTCACGCCGATGATGAAAGTGTTTTGATCGCCTTTCGCCACATTGCGCGAATTCGTGAAAACCTTTTGATCAGAAAAGTCGCGGCGATATTCGACGCGCGTGATGAAGTTGTCTTTGAGTTTGAATTCCTGTGTCATCGTAAAGTCTTTGATACTTTGCGCCGTGCCCGTACGAACGCCGTCGCGGTCACGCAGCACTTCAAAGCGCGGCGAGAAAGCCAGATTAGGCGTGAAGGCATATTTGAAATAGCCCGCGAAGCCTTGCCATTTGCCACGATTGCCGTTGTTGTCACCGTCACTGCCGAACACCATATTGCCCAGCAAGGTGAACTTGTCAGTCACATAAACCGTCGCAACCGTGTCCGCCACATGGCGTACGTTGTCCTGTTTGGAAACGTCCGGCACGTTAGCGAGCGGCGCTTCTTTGCCGACGAGGTAAGTTTGGTTGAGCGCGAATTTCTTCGAGGGCGTAAGACCGAGTTGGAAGCCGCCCGACTTGCCCGTTTTGACATTGTTCTCAAACAGGTTGTCCCAACCATTCACGAGAAAGCCCGTCAATGCGACCTTGTCGTTGAAGGCGTATTTCGCCCGCAAACCGCTGTGGTAATAAGGCCCATAAGTGAACAGCAACGCGCGCGAATAGTTGTAGTTGTCTTTGGTCTCGATGACCTCGGCTCCGACTGGCGTATAGAACTTGCCGAAATCGAAGGTCAAGCCGTTGCCCACGGGCGCAACGTAACTGGCATAAGCCTGCAACACGTGTTTCGTCGCATCGTTGCGGCTCGAATCGCTGACCGAAATGATGCGGTCTACGGTCTCGCCGACGCCGAGGTCTACGCGAAAGCCGAGCGGATTTTCTTTGGAATTCTTGCGCTCCAAGCGAATCGAAGCGAGTTGCAAGCTGAACGCATTATGCCGCACGTCAAACGCGCGGTATTGCGTAAACATATCCACTTTGTTGCTGTTGTAGCTGTAATAGCCATCCACGATGCCGCTGACTTCTACGTCTTTGAAAAAGTTCAGCGCGCCCGCGTTCGGGTCTGGCTTGGCGTCTTGCTTAACAGCGGTCGTTGCCGCAGCAGGCGCGACGGTTGCCGTCATGCTAGGGACATTCACGGCAAAGCCGCCCGCCGCCGGCACAGCCGCTGTGGTGGTAGCGGCTGAATCCTTAGTCGTAGCGGTGCCCGCCAGTTGAGAGATTTTTTCTTCCAACGCGCGCACCCGCTCTTCGAGCAATTCGATGATGCGACTTGTCTCAGATTTTGTTTCGCTTTTGGCGGCGTCGGGTGCTTCTTTCTTCGCGTCTTTGCCGTTCTCACCAAGTTTATTATCGGTGACAGCAGGTGCGTTGCCTTTCAACTCGTCCAGCGTAAAGGCCAAACCAGCCAATGGACTGAAAACCAAACTGCCGATGAGTGCGAGATTCATCGCGATGAATTTCGCCGAAAATTTGCGCTTGCGGCGCGGGGAAAATTGCGACGTAAACATTATGAATGTGTCTCCTTAACACGCTGCGCCCAAACGCAGTACCGATGCTTTGTAGGTAATTATTAGTTGAGCCGAGGAAGCGACGTTACCGCCTCCTCGGCGTTTTTATGGTGCGAGGGAAAAGCCTAAACGGCGTTGACCCCTTGCTCGCCCGTGCGAATGCGAATCGCTTCGTCTACGGGAAAGATAAAAATCTTCCCGTCGCCGAACTTGCCGGTACGAGCGGTCTTAACGATTGCGTCAGTCGCCTGTTCAACCAATTCATCGTCAACGATGACTTCGACTTTGAGTTTGGGAACGAATTCAACCTTGTATTCGCTGCCCCGATAAACTTCGGTGTGGCCTTTCTGCCGTCCGAAACCTTTTACTTCACTGATGGTCATGCCTTGCACGCCTAACGCTTGCAGCGCGTCTTTCACGCTTTCGAGCAAATGCGGGCGAATGATTGCTTCTAGTTTTTTCATGGATGTCTTGCCTCTGTTGATGGGTAGGGCAAGTTACGAACCTGCCCTACCAAATGTTGTGCTTAGTGAGTGCGCACCGGAGCGCCCGCGAAAGCGGCGGATGAAGTTTCCGTCCGCGCCGTGATCGAACTGCCGAGGTCGGCATCCAGGTTGTAGCCTTCTTCGCCGTGTTGCGAGAGATCAAGGCCGAGCGTTTCGTCTTCGCCTTCGACGCGCACGCCGATCACTGCATCAATGATTTTGAGCAGGATGTAAGTCGCCACCATTCCCAACACGATGGCGATGAGCGAAGCGATCAACTGATTCAAGAGTTGTTTCGGATTGCCTTCAAGCAAACCACTCGGCAGGGCTTTGCCGTCGCCATCTTTGAACACAGTATTGACTGCGCTGTTCGCAAACACGCCAGTCAGCAAAGCGCCGGTCAGTCCGCCGACGCCGTGTATGCCAAACGCATCAAGCGAGTCGTCATAACCGAGCGCCTTCTTCACTTCAGTCACCGCGACGAAACAAATCACGCCCGCGAGAAAACCAATGATGAGCGCTGACATCGGCGTGACGAATCCCGCCGCCGGCGTGATGCCGACCAGGCCCGCGACCGCGCCAGAAATGCCGCCGAGTACGGTAGGCTTGCCTTGCTTGATCCATTCGATCAACAGCCAACCCAAGGCCGCCGTCGCTGCAGCGAAATGCGTCGTGACAAACGCGGTCGAAGCCAAGCCGCCCGCCGCGACCGCGCTGCCCGCGTTGAACCCGAACCAGCCGACCCACAGCAAGCACGCGCCGATTACGCTCAACACCAGATTGTGCGGAGCGAAAGGCGTCTTGGGATAGCCAATGCGTTTGCCCAAATAA
>JANNUY010000937.1:0-2540 GCA_031414155.1 Acidobacteriota bacterium | reverse complement strand
ATAAAAACATTAACTAATATGCATTATAAATTGGATTGCGTGTCCGTAGCCCCACCGTTAGCGAGGGCTACCTCGTTAACGCGCCATTCGGCATAAATCGGCGCAATGCAGAGGTAGCCCTCGCTAACGGTCGGGCTACGGACACGCAAGCCAATTTATAAGGCTTATGCGTTATTGTTTTTCTTTCCTTGTTGTTGTCACGCTTTCAGCTATTGCCTCAGCCCAATCGCTCGATGTGTCAGCTTACTTCCCAATCCGGCAGGGCGATGCGTGGACGTATGACTGGCAATACCGTATTGGCAATTTGCCACCGCAGACGATCAAGCGGACGCGTGCTTTCGAGGGACGCGAGTTCGTCAACACCGGCAGCGTAGACAAACTCGCCAGCGAGAACGGCGATTACGCTTTATTTTCATTGAATGAGTCCGGCCTTTACCTGCACGGCGCGGCTGAGTATGAACGCGATGTGCGGTTTCTCTTTGATCCGCCGATTGCCTTGCTGACGCCTGCGATGAAATCCGGCGTTCAGCTCAAGACCGAACAACTCGCCGAAGACGGCAAGACGTTGCGGCGCTTCGCTTCGGTCTATGAAACGCTCGCGGCTTACGACACGCCGATGGGGAAGTTTCAGGATTGTTTGCGCGTGACGTGGACGATGGAAGACGCGACAGCGTGGCATTCGACGGCTTACATAATGGCGCGCAACGTTGGCGTGATCGGTTACGTCATCGAAGTCAAAACCAAAAGCGCCAAGCCCTTCGAGATGAAAGTTGAGGCCCGCGTCACGCTCGCCCAACTCGGAGGGCGCACCTTCCTCAAAGCCGAAGATGCCAACCCGTTCGCGCTCACCAAAAAGACTGCGCCCGAAAGCGGCAAAGCCCGCACGCAGATGCGCAAAGCGCACGAGAGCCAATACACCTGGGATAAAAAATTTCCCGGCTTCACGGCGGAATTCAGCTTCACGCGCGACAGCGGCGCTCCCACAACGGGCCTAATTACTGGCAAGCTACGCATCACGCGCCAACTGCAAATCGAGATCGAGTGCGCCGACCCTTCTGTCAAAGCCGCCGTTCACGCCGAGTTGAGCCAGTTCGTCAGCTATCGCCAAGCCAAACCTTTTGACGAACTCTATGCCGCCACGCAAATCGGCTTCGGCGAGGTCAACGATCTCACCAACGAAATCATCGTTAGCGACGACACCGCCGCTGGTTCGAGCTTCCTAATACGCGACCGCGAGATCGTACGCATATCGCGCTCTTACGGGCGCGTACGCTTCGTCAACCAAGTCACCAGCCTCAAGACCGACGACCAACGCTTCATCGCCAACCAGGCCAAACTCACCTACTACTCCAACGAAACCGGCGAACTCGTCGGCCAATCGAAATACCACGACCGCTACGAAAAAGTAGGTGTTTATTGGCTCCCCCTCGAACGCCACAAAGAAGAATTGGCTAAAGGGAAAGCCAGCAAGTCGGCGTTGGTGCTAAGCAATGTCAGTTATGAAAAGTAAGGCCGGACGAATCAAACTCTATGGCTCAACCTTCGCGTATCCGACCACGCAGCCTGTTTAAGACTCTTTCCCTCCGACAGGCGTATTGATTCTTTTCTTTAGGCGCTGCTTGCTAGGTTCAAGTAAACGACGCGCAAGCCACGCCCATAGCCACTACCGGTCAAGAGCATTCCTCATATTTCGATAACTACTTTTCAAACCATTTTTTCACGCAGCGAAAGCCTGCGTTGGAAGTGGCGCTAGTTACTAATGCGATTCGCGCGTGACTTCGGTGCTGCTCTTGCCTACCAGAAAATCGAAGTCTGCGCCTCGGTCGGCTTGCAATACGTGTTCGATATAAAGCTGGTAATAACCGCGCCGATAGCCCAAATCAGGCGCTTGCCATTCGGCGCGACGAATCACCAACTCTTCGTCTGATACGTCAAGATGCAAGCGGCATTCAGCGACATCAAGTTCGATGAAATCACCTTCGCGCACTAACGCGAGCGGGCCACCAGCGGCGGCTTCGGGCGCGACGTGCAAGACGACCGTGCCATAGGCCGTGCCGCTCATCCGCGCGTCAGAAATGCGAATCATATCGGTGATGCCTTGGCGTAAAACTTTCGGCGGCAAGCCGATGTTGCCGACTTCGGGCATGCCGGGATAACCCTTAGGCCCGCAATTTTTCAGCACGAGAATGCACGACTCGTCTACGTCTAAAGCCTCGTCGTCGATGCGCGCGTGATAATCTTCAATGTTTTCAAACACGACCGCGCGACCGCGATGCTTCATCAATGCAGGCGTAGCCGCCGAAGGTTTAATCACAGCGCCGTTCGGAGAAAGATTGCCGCGCAAGACGACCAGTCCGCCTTTTTCGGTGAGCGGTTCGTTGAACGGCTTAATCACATCGCGGTTATAACAAGGCGCATCTGCTGTGTTCTCACCCAAGGTTTTGCCGTTCACGGTTAGCGCGTCACGATGAATCAAATCGCCCAGTTCGCGCACGACCGCCGCGACGCCGCCCGCGTAATAAAAGTCTTCCATCAGATAT
>JANNUY010000936.1:0-10098 GCA_031414155.1 Acidobacteriota bacterium | reverse complement strand
AAAGGAAGCAACGGTAAAGGCCGCGCCGGTCAAAGCGAAGCCCGCAGCGAAGAAGACAAAGAAGAGCGCGGTGAAAAAAGGCAAAGCGGCGAAGCCAGCGGCGGCGGTCGAGACGGCAGCGGAGTAGCAAGCGTGAAAAATCAGGCGGCAAATTCCGCCGAGGAAAGCGTAATATCCTGCGTCCGATAACGAAATTTATGTGCGTATCGTAGAAAGAGGAAGTCATAACGACAGGACTGCTTGGGTGTGCAACATCCACTTACGCCAGTTGTTGCACCGCCGCCATCTGAGCGACCTGCTGCTGGAAGTGCAGCATTGGACAAATTTTCTGAGCGGCTTCACGCGCCTCAGCTCGGGTATCCAATTACCGAAGAAGACACGTTAGAGTAAATTTCTTCGCGATTGGCAAGAGAACGCCAATTTCTGTTCACAGTATTAATTACGGGCAGATGGTTGAATATCTACACATGAACGGCATCCAGCCGCTCGGCAGCAAGTAAGAATCAGTCTCAATGGAAATTATCGAGCAACATTAGATCGCTGCCGCGCTGAGTAATGACAGGAAACAGCAACGCGCTGTCATCTGGCGCAAGACTTAAGCCGGATACGCCGTGCCGCAGAATGCAATCAAACACACTCAATGGTTGCTCGGCATGGCTGGCAAAACTGAAAAAGTTGAGCGTCGTGCGGTCAGCAGCAGCGGGGACGGTAAACAGAATTCCTTTTTGTGTGACAGCCCATAAGCGGCTGTAATTTTTCTGGCGATAGTCAAAGACGAAAGTCTCTGCCTCGCCAGTGACGGGCATGCGCCAAATGGCCGCCGAGCCGCGTTCGCGGGTGAAATAGAGCCACTGTCCATCGGGCGATTCCACCGGGTCGAATCCGCCTTGTTGCGTCACCTGTGCGGCATCACCGCCGCCCGCAGGGATTTTCCAAACTTGCAGGCTGCCGCTGCGTTGCGAGGTGAAATAAATCCAGCGCCCATCGTTTGACCAACGCGGCACGATGTCTTCGGCGGAATCGGCGGTCAGGCGGCGCGGCTGACCGCCCTCGCTGTTGATGGCGTAAAGGTCCGCGTTACCTTGAGGGCGGCAATCGAACACGATCTGTTTGCCATCCGGCGACCAGGCGGGCGAACCCGGCAGCGGCCCGCGAAAGTTAGTGAGCTGAACCGGATTTTCGCCCTCGCTCCCGCACACCCAAATTTCTTCACTGCCCGAACGACTCGAAACAAACGCGATGCGTTTGCCGTCCGGCGCATAACGCGGACTGGTTTCGGCGGCAGTAGAGCCAATCAGGTTGACGAGCGCGCCGTCAGCTTTGCCATCGGCTTTCAATCTCACGCGGAAAATATCTGTGTTGTCAGTATTACGCGCCCAGGCCAGCCGATTGCCCTGAGGCGCAAACGCTGGATATTGCGCGTCGTTGCCGCTGACAGGGACGGCCTGCGCGCGTCCGCCCGCCACGGGCATCTTAAAGAGACCGCTCTTGCCGCCATACCGCGAGGAATAAACAAGCTCGCGCCCTTGCGAAACCCAAGTCAGGCTGCTGATGCCTTCACCAGAGAACGTCAACTGACGCGGCGTCCCTCCCGCAGTTGAAATTATGAATACTTCTCCGACGACTGCGCTGATGAGGCGGATGAAGGCTATCTCATTGCCATCGGGGGAAAACACCGGGCTGCAATCGCCTACGACAGAATTTGGCGGAGTCGTCAGGCGACGTTTTTCGCCGGTTTCGGGCGAGAGCAGATACAAACTGAAAGGTTCGCTGCTCGAAGATTTATCGCTTATCACCAGCCACTTTTCGGCGGGCGACCAGTGCAGCCACGTATGCGGCCCCAGTCCCGCGCGCGTAGCCCAAACATCTGCCAGCTTACGCTCTGCTCCTCCCAGCGCCGGGACAATAAAAATTCCATCGTTACTATTCGTACTCCGATAAAAGGCCAACGCGCGTCCGTGCGGCGCCCACGTAGGATTGATGTCGTCGCCCGGATGGTTGGTGAGTTGCACCGTGTTTCCACCTTCCACCAGCCTCACATAAATATCCTGCTGGTTTTCGTTCGCTTTGCGCCAGGCAAAGGCTATTTGGTTGCCATCAGGCGAGAAAGCAGGCTGCGATTCGCGCCCCGCATAGCTGGTGAGCGGTGCCACGTTTAACCATGGTTCTTCGGCTTCGACGTTATTAACCCCAGGTGCTTTGAGAGAATAAAAATAAAAGCCTCCCACCCCAGCGACCAAAAGCAGGGCGACTAAAGCAGATAGTCCAATCCAGATAAGCGGGCGTTGCCGCACGTTTTGCCATGACCAAGTCGGAGTCGCCTGAAACTTCGCTGACAGTATTTGATTTCCACCTGGCGCGTCTGGCGTTGCGAGTAAGCCAGCCGCCGATGGTTCAGGCGAATCTGTCACTATTACAGGTGCGATGAATCGGTAACCGAGCCGAGGCAGGGTTTCGATGAATTGCGGTTCAGTCGAACCGTCTGCTAACACTTTGCGCAGGGCTGAGACGTGTACGTTCAAATTGGCCTCTTCAACGACGGTGTTCGGCCAGAGTGACTTGATCAAACTCTCACGACCAAGGGGCTGACCCGCCTGGCAAACCAGCAACAAAAGCAGATCGAATTCTTTCGGAGGCAAGGCAATTACCTCACTATCGCGGTAAAGCCTTCTTTCGCGTGGCACCAGCCGAAAAGAGCCGAATTCGTATAAGTGCTTTGGTTGCAGTTCCATAAAGAAAACTTTAGCTAATCTTCAGCTCGTTATTTAGCAAAAATTTCGCCCGCCTAAAGGACTTTGAGAACAGAGGTGACTAATATCCAGCTCGAATTGTCGTCTGACATAGCTTTGCTGGGATTTTAGACTGAGAAAGAAGCGGCAACAATAGCCGTCCTAAAGAAAGCTGCCAAATTGCTGGGCTGATCCTTTTTCTGACGAACGTCAGTGAACTGTAACTAAAAATTTCCCCAAGTGCTTTTGTCGGCCTTGGCAGTTGAGCCTGACCCAGGCTTTCCCAAAAAATTCTGAAAGGGATTTTAAGGGAAAGCAAAGGCTGGGTGAACTCAACTGACTTGGTCAACCTCCATCGCTTTTTTGTCTTCGCATGCCAGATCATACGGACGGGTATGCAATCCCAGTTAACCACCAGAAAGGAAAATTTTATGTCATATCGAACATGCCAATCAGTAATGCGGCTGGCGATGGTTGCCAGCCTGCTATTAGCCGGACTCTTAAGCATCGCCAGCGCCCAGCAATTCACCGGCACGCTGCGCGGCACAGTGTCTGATTCCACGGGCGCCGTCGTCCCTGGCGCCGAAGTCATCATCGCCAACCAAAACACCGGCGTTGCGGTCACGATGACCTCAAATAACGAGGGCAATTACATCGCGCCGCAATTACCACCGGGAACTTATAAAATCACGGTCAAAAAGTCCGGCTTCAAAGCTTCCGCGCTCGCCGATGTGAAACTCGACGTGCAACAGATTCGTGAAGCCGATGTCACGCTTGATGTCGGACAAACCAGTGAAACCGTCAGCGTTTCAGCGTCGGGTACGTCGGCGATTGAGACGACCAGTTCGACGATTAGCCAGACGATTGACCAAAAGCGCGTCGTAGATTTGCCGCTCAACGGACGCAATCCGTTTTCACTGGCGGCCTTGAGTCCGGGCGTGATTCCCGGCCCCGGTTCTTCGCCGTTCATCAGCGGCGGACGCAATGCCACCAGCGAAGTCACGATTGACGGCATCTCGAACGTGAACGCCGAAAATAACGTTTCGATTCTCGATTTGAATTACACGCCGTCGGTTGATGCGGTGCAGGAATTCAGCGTGCAAACCAATTCGGTCAGCGCCGAATTCGGTCGCCTCGGCGGCGGTGTCATCAACCTCGTTACCAAAAACGGCACGAACAACTTTCACTGGACGGCCTTTGAATTTCATCGCAACAGCAAGCTCGACGCGACGAATTTTTTCACGAATCGCGCCGGTCAGAGGAAAGGCAATTTCAAACGCAACCAGTTCGGCGGCAACTTCGGCGGGCCATTCATCAAGAACAAAACCTTCTTTTTCGTCAACGTCGAAGCCAATCGGCAAGGCACGGCCAACCCCGCCAGTTTCACCGTACCGCTCCCAGAATGGCGGCGCGGTGATTTTTCAAATCTGAAAAATGCCGCTGGACAACCGATCATCATTTACGATCCGCTGACGACAGTCGCCGATCCGGCCAGACCGGGACGCTTCATGCGAGCAGCCTTTGCCAATAACATCATTCCCGCGAACCGCATCAATCCGATTGCCGCGAAGCTAATGTCTTACTGGCCGCAGGCCAATGCCGCGCCGCTCAACGTCAACACCCAGCAGAACAATTTCTTTGCGACCGGCACGAACATCAACCGCGGCAACCAACTCGACTCGCGCGTAGATCACAATTTCACCTCGAACTGGCGCACTTTCATTCGCTATTCGATGGCGTTCAAAGGGGCCGGTGATCCGTTCAATCATTACGGCAACGAAGCAACGCCTAATAACGCGGGACCGACCACCAGCGGCGCGCGCAGCGTCGCGGTGGATAACTCTTACACCCTCAATCCGACATTGTTCTTCAATGTTCGTTACGGCTTGAACCGTCGTCGCTCGGTGCGCACGCCGTTTTCGACGGGCTTCGATTTCACGCAACTCGGTTTTTCGCCAGCAATCAAAGCCATCGCCGACGCGCTTGAATTTCCGCGCTTCGACGTGAACGCCCTGTCACCATTGGGACAAGAGACGTTCAACGACTTGGGCATTTTTCAGACCACGCACACCTTCAACGTGAACGCGACCAAGACTTATTCACGCCACACGCTGAAATTCGGCATGGATTATCGCAAGCTGATGATCAACTTTACTCAGTTGGGTCAGCCGTCGGGGCAATACAGTTTCAATCAGGCATGGACACAGTTCGATCCGAATCAGGGCAGCAACACGGCAGGTTTCGGTTTGGCTTCTTTGTTGATTGGCACGCCCGCGAGCGGCACGGTCAGCCACGATCCGCAACCGGCTTCCTCCAATCCTTATTGGGCCTGGTATCTGGAAGACAACTGGAAGTTTTCGTCGAAGCTCACGATCACGCTGGGCGTGCGTTATGACATGGACATACCGCGCACCGAGCGATTTGATCGTTACAGCGTCTTCGATTTCAACGCGACTTCGCCGATTGCTGACCGCGTACCCGTCAACGAATTCTTCACGAAGGATGCGCTCAAAGGTGCGATTCGTTATGTGAACGCGGACAACCGCCGTCAGGTGCCGACCGACAGGAACAACGTCGGGCCGCGCATCGGTTTCGCTTATAACTTCACCAATCGCACCGTCGTGCGCGCGGCTTACGGAATTTATTATGCGCCCTCCGGCTTTCAAGCCGCCGGACACACGGGTTCGTCAGGCATGATCGGCTATCGTAATTCCACCAACATGATTGTCAGTCTGGACGGGCGGATTCCGACGACCTTCCTGAGCAATCCATTTCCCAACGGATTTAACCTGCCGACGGGCAATACGCTGGGCGCGGCGACCAATCTCGGTTTGGGCATCGGCGAAGGCGTGATTCCCGACGACGGCACGCCTTACGTGCAGCAATGGAACCTCAACGTGCAACGCGAACTGCCGGGCAACATCTTGTTTGAAGTCGCTTACATCGGCAGCAAAGGTACGCGCTTGCTCAACGGCGAAAGCGGCCTGACGCAATCGCAATTGCCCGTGTCGTTCCTGAGTTTGGGCACGCGCTTGCAAGATCAGGTAGCGAATCCTTTCTTCGGCATCATCACCAATCCTTCTTCGGGATTGCGCAACGCCACCGTGGCGCGCGGCCAGTTGTTGCGGCCTTATCCGCAATACACCGGCATCAACGCTTTCCGTGTGCCTTACGGTTTCTCGATCTATCACGGCGGTACGCTCAAGGCTGACAAACGTTTCTCGAACGGCATGAGCTTCCTCGCGGCTTATACGTGGAGCAAGCTGATTGACGACGTTTCGACGACGGTCGGCTTTTTGGGACAAGCCAGCGCGCGGCAAAACGCTTATGACCGTGCGGCGGAACGCGCCATTGGTGCGCAAGACATCACGCATCGTGTTGTGACCAGCTTTGTTTATGACTTGCCCTTCGGCAAAGGCCGACGGTTTGGCAAAGACATACATCCGGCGGCGAATTGGGTCGTTGGCGGTTGGCAATTCAACGGCATCGCAGTGTTCCAAAGCGGCACGCCGATTCTGATCAATCAGGGCGCGAACAACGTCGGGTTGTTCAACCCCTCGCAACGCCCAACGTGGAACGGCACCGACGCGAATCTCGCAGGCAGCAAGACCGACAAGCTGTTGCAATGGTTCAACCGCTCGGCTTTTGCGATCACGCCTGCGTTCACGTTCGGGAATGCGCCGCGCGTAATGCCGAACCTGCGGCAGGACGGTGAGAAGAACTTCGACTTGTCTTTGTTCAAGAACAACTACTTTAACGAAGGCAAATGGAACGTGCAGTTCCGCGCCGAATTCTTCAACGCCTTTAACCGCGTACGTTTCGCCGGGCCTAACGGTACGGTAGACAACGCGGCTTTCGGCACCGTGGGCGGACAAGGCAACGGCCCGCGCCAGATTCAACTGGCGATCAAGCTGGTCTTCTAAGCTAGTCAAAAACCCTCGTAGAGGTCACGGCCTCTACGAGGGTTTTTCTGTAATCAGGCAGAGAAGGAGTGCGTCTGATGAAACGGTCCGTGATTTTTTTGCTGTTACTTGGCGTGCTTGCGACTGGCGCATTGGTCGTCGCAGTCGCCACTTATAAACCAGTAGTTCGTTGCGAACCGGCGCAAAAACGCCAGCAAAGACGCACACCACGTGTGCAGAAATTGTTGGCGGTAAGCGCCCAACCCGTCAGCCAGGACATTGACTGGCAGATTGGTTGATTGAATCTCAAGCCATACATTCAGAGAGGAATTTCATGATGATACGTTCAACACTTGGTTGTTTGCTTTTGCTGTGCGCAACGATAACGCTTCGCGCGGCTGAACCCGTAACCGTTTATCTTTGGCCCGCCGGACATCCGACCTTACAAGGCGCGAATGAAAAAGAAATCACGACGCCGCTCAATCCCAAGCCGGGCGAGATCGTTCGCAAGGTAGTAAACATTCACAACCCGTCCATCGAAGTCCTGCTGGCTCCGGCCAATAAAAACACCGGCGCGGCGCTCATCATTGCCGCCGGCGGCGGTCATCGTGAATTGAACACGGGGACGGAAGGCTACGATTTGAAAGAATGGCTGCACGGCTTGGGCGTCAACGTCATCATCTTGAAATACCGCTTGGCGCAAACGCCGAATTACAAATACACCGTCGAAGGCGAAGCGCTGCAAGACACGCAACGCGCCATTCGCCTTGTGCGCCAACGCGCGCGCGAGTGGAACATCAATCCTTCGCGCGTAGGCTTGTTGGGCTTTTCCGCTGGTGGCGCGTTGGCTGCGTTGGCCGACATTCGCTTTGATCGCGGCAAGCCTGACGCCGAAGATCTGGTTGAACACCAAAGCTGCCGACCTGATTTTGTCGGACTGGTTTACGCTGGTTGGGGGCGGAATATGGATTTGACTACGCCGAAGGATGCAGCCACGGCCTTTCTGACCAGCGCCGGTTTGGATGATGCTTCACACGCGCGGCAAACCGTGGATTTTTACCACGCGCTGTTCAACGCAGGCGTGCCGGTCGAATTGCACATATACGCCCACGGCGGCCACGCCAACGGCATCAAGCCGCGCGATGGTATTCCGTTCGGGGCGTGGCACATTCGCTTTCAGGAATGGCTGGCGGATTTAGGCATGCTCAAACCCGCGACCGGCTTGGGCGCGAGTTTCAAAGGCCCACTTGGCTTGCAGCTTTATTCGTTGCGCGACCAGTTCAGCAAAAACGTGACGGGTACGCTCGACCGTGTGCGCGACTTGGGCATTCAATATGTAGAGTTGGCCGGGACGTATAAACTCGCGCCGGAAGAATTCAAAAAACAACTTGATGCCAAGGACTTGAAACCGATCAGCGCGCATTTCGGATTTGATCGCTTCGCCAAAGACCCCGAAGCCGTCGCGCGCGAAGCCAAGGCCTTAGGTGTGCAATACGCCGGTTGCGCGTGGATTCCGCATCAATTTCCGTTTGACGAAAAGACCGCGCGCGAGGCCGCCGCCGTCTTCAATCGCGCGGGTGAAACGCTGGCGAAACACGGGTTGAAATTTTTCTACCACATTCACGGCTACGAATTTCAACCGCATAGCGAGGGGACACTTTTTGATTTACTGATGGCCGAAACCAAACCCGAACACGTCAAATATGAGATGGATGTGTTTTGGGTCGTCCATCCCCAACAAGACCCGGTCAAGCTGTTGGAAAAATACGGCAGCCGCTTCGAGTTGATGCACGTCAAGGATATGCGGCGTGGCACGCCGACGGGGTTGCTGACCGGCAAATCGGATGTGACGAATGATGTCGCCCTCGGCTCCGGCGTGATGAAATGGCCGGAGATTTTGAAAGCCGCGCAAGCCGCTGGCGTGAAATGGTATTTCATCGAAGACGAATCGCCAGCTTCGATTGAACAAATCCGGCTGAGCATGCGGTTTTTAGAGCGCGTGAAGTTTTGATTAGGAGCCGTCTTAACGCGCGTGTTCAACAACGCTTGAAACTCTTTTGGGGGAAAACTATGAAACATCTGATTACGATTTGCTTGCTGGCAGGCTTAGCGTTGTTTTTGCAGGCCAGCAATGTCTCTTCGCAACAACCAACATCCATCGGCATCTTCGACAACCACGGCGACGTCGGCGCAGTGCAAAAGCCCGGCTCGGCGGAATACGACGCGGCCAGCAAGAGTTACACCGTTGCGGGCGGCGGCGAAAATATGTGGGCCGCGGCGGACGGGTTTCATCTTGTCTGGAAGCGCATGTCTGGCGATGTCGCATTGGCCGCCGACATCAAGGTGCTGGGCACGACCGGCAATGCGCACCGAAAAGGCGTGCTCATCATTCGTCAGAGCCTCGATGCTGATTCACCTTATGCCGACGCAGCGTTGCATGCGGACGGGCTGACTTCGCTGCAATACCGCGAAGTCAAAGGCGGTCCCACGCGCGAGATTCAATCGAACGTCAAAGGCCCGGCGCGGCTGCGCATCGAGAAGGAGGGCGACTATGTATTCATGTCAATTGCGCCCGCTGGCGAAAAGCTGCGTTCGGCGGGAGGTTCGTTCAGGATCAAACTGAACGAGCCGTTTTACGTCGGACTTGGCGTTTGCGCGCACGACAACGCCGCGCTTGAGAAAGCCGTGTTCTCAAATGTCGAACTCACCAATAAACCGCGCGTCTTGGAAAGCACGCTCGAAACGATTGCCATCGCCTCGAAAGATCGCAAAGTCGTTTACAGCGCCGAAGAGCATTTCGAAGCGCCCAACTGGTCGCGCGATGGCAAATACTTCCTGCTCAATCGCGCCGGGCGGATGGTCAAGCTGCCGGTCGCCGGCGGCACGTTCGAAACCATTGACACGGGCTTTGCCATTCGTTGCAACAACGATCACGGCATCTCGCCCGACGGCACACAACTGGTCATCAGCGATCAATCGCAAGAACAGCGGCGTTCGACCATTTACACGCTGCCGATTACGGGCGGCACGCCGAAACGCATCACCAAACTCGCGCCTTCCTATTGGCACGGCTGGTCGCCCGACGGCAAGACGCTGGTCTATTGTGCCGACCGCAACGGCAATTACGATGTTTACAGCATCCCTGTCGAAGGCGGCGAAGAGACGCGGTTGACGACGGCGGAAGGATTGGATGACGGGCCAGAATATTCGCCGGATGGAAAATACATCTATTTCAATTCGGTGCGCAGCGGCCTGATGCAAATCTGGCGGATGAAAGCCGATGGCAGCGAGCAAACCCAAGTCACTAAAGACGAATATAACAACTGGTTTGCGCATCCGTCGCCCGACGGCAAATGGCTCGTCATCATCTCGTACGAAAAAGACGTAACCGGCCATCCGGCCAACAAGGACGTGATGTTGCGGCTGATTCCCGTGACGCCAACAGGTTATGGCGAATACCAAGTGCT
>JANNUY010000935.1:0-4852 GCA_031414155.1 Acidobacteriota bacterium | reverse complement strand
CCTAACTGGTTAGTTAAGCTGATTGGTTGCGCGGTCCTGATGCTATGGCTCGCGAAACGTGGAATTCGAACCATGGCGTAAATCAGGATTATGCAACCAGTCAGCATTTTTGCGTTGGCTGTCGCGTTAGGTTGCGGATGTGACGATGTTCGGCTCTGCGCCAGCCAGAAGAAAGCGCTGACGCCTGCGGTATCGTTTGTGATGCACGGTGCAGTCTCGACCGAACTAGGCACGACGCGAGGTTTCCTTACGGTTTGTATGTCTCGAACGGAGATTTTTATGCCGCTACGGTCACCGCGCGTTATAGGTTACGCCGACGAAGGTTTGGTGCGCATCGGTTGCGCTTGCTACACCACAGAGGAAGAAATTGAGCGTTTGTTAGCAGGCTTGTGAGCGATTTTACGAAACTGACCGGTGAAAGTTGACTATCTAAATTAAATCGTAGTTATAGTCGTAGCAGGTCTTGCCAAACGCACTTTATCAGCTTACGTTGACACGTCCCAATACAAACACGTTTCACTTATACGCCAGTTTATTAAGTCGTTTGTGTCGGCGAAGAGTTGTCCAATCTTTCCCGCATTAACGAACGCAGTCGCAGCTTTTTAATGACGCGCGATTGGCGCATTCATCGGACTAAGGCAGGCATAGCCTTCATTCCCGGTGATTTGACTGGAAAACCATTAGTCGTTGAGTTGGTATGCGACTTCCCCGTCAGTCAACCCATATTGGCAGAGCATATCGGTTCTCAGGTTTACGACCTCACTGGGCGTTATTCCAGATACCTCGCACCCCACAGTTTTAACACCTAACTTTTCAATTTATGCCAGCCAATAGTGCAGCACTGTTCGCTGGTTTGGGTTACTTGGTTTGGGTTTCACCGGGCATTCGCTCACAGGGTTAATGCCAAGGTACGTCCGACCTGTGCTCATGCAGCAGCCGACTTTGATCTATGGCCCTCACATTAGGCCAAGACTCTCTCACGCGAAATCCGAGCGCGTGCCATCTAAAGTCAGCTCACCCCACTCGGAAGGAGAAATGAAACTAATGAAGCGGAACACTCTCACGGCTCGCTGGTCTGCGGGCCTTCCTGTCACCACAACTTCAAAGTTACGAACGTTCCGGCGGGTGACGTTGATGGCCTTGACCCTATGCGCAGTCAGTTGGCTGGGCTTGCGCGCCGGAAATGCGTTTTATGCAAATCAGCCGGGTGACGATACGGCGGTGGCGGGCGTCATCAGCGGCACGGTCTATCAGGATTACAACGCCAACGGACGCCGCGACACGGCGGCGACGATCACCAATGTCGGCGGCGGCCAATTGCCTGTTGCGTTTGATCGCGGTGTGGCGGGCGTCACCGTCACAGCTTATGCGGCGGACGGCAATTCTGCCGGTTCGGCGACCACGAGCGCTGACGGGACGTATACGGTCAATGCCTCAGGCAGCGGGCCGTATCGTTTGGAATTCACCAGCTTACCCGCCGGATATTTCCCCGGCCCGGTCGGTGACAATTCCGGGACCAACGTGCGCTTCATCGCTGGCGGCACCGCCAGCGCACAGGATTTCGGCATTGTGTTGCCGGTGGCCTATTGCCAAGACAATCCGACGATAATTACCGCTTGTTATGTAGGTGGCAACCAAAACGGCAGCGATCCTGTCATTGTTTCGTTTCCGAATTCAGCCGGTACGTCGCGTCAGACCGGCGGCTTGCCGGTGGATGATTTTGACCAACCCGCACACGGCAACTTGGTCAATAGCAATCAGGTGGGCACGGTGTGGGGCTTGGCGTATGCGCGTGGCTCACGCACGCTTTATGCTTCGTCATTCATGAAAAAGCACGCGGGCTTTGGCCCCAGTGGCCCCGGTGCGATTTATCGCATCAATCCGGCGAATGGCGCGACTTCGCTCTTTGTGGATGCGGGGGCGGTAGCCGGGGTGAATCCGCACGATCAATCCAATTTCGACACTGACAACGGCAATACTTCATGGGACGCCGTCGGCAAGCTGTCGTTTGGCGGCGTCGCACTCAACGGCGCAGAGACGCAGCTTTATGCGATGAATCTGTTTGACCGCAAAATTTATGCTTACCCGACGGCGGGTGGCAGCCCGACCACGAGCGCGGCGATCACGAGCGCGCCGGGTTGTGCGAGTGGCGACGTGCGGCCTTTTGCGTTGAATTGGAATGCGGGTGCGCTTTATGTCGGTGTCACTTGCACCGCCGAAAGCACGCAGAGCGCTGCGAACATGCAAGGTTACGTTTATCGCGTAGACCCCGCGACGCTGGCGCTTGACGCCGCGCCGCTGTTCCAGTTTCCGTTGAACTATCCGCGCCGTTGCGCTGACAGCGCGCAAGACGGGCCGCCGAGTTGTTTCTCAGCGGCGTGGCGTCCGTGGAAAGCTACGTTTGCCACTATCGGTAACCCCGGCGATCAACGCGGCATTTATCCTGAACCCTGGTTAACCGACCTCGCCTTTGACGGCAACAATCTGGTCATCGGTCTGCGCGACCGTTCGGGCGATCAGTTCGGCACCCAAACACAGGACAATCCTGGCGATCCCACTCTTTATTACGGTGTCAACGCGGGCGATACGTTGCGCGCGGTGGGCAATGGCGCAGGCGGATATACGCTTGAGAGCAATGGACGCGCAGGCGGGCAGGGAACTGCGCCGCAAAACACCGGTGAAGGTCCAGGCGGGGGTGAATTTTATTTCACCGACAATGCACCGCCCTTTAACGACGAATCCACCCTGGGCGCATTGTTGCAAATTCCCGGTCATCCCGATGTACTCGTCAATATGGTTGACCCGATTCCGCTGTTAGGTGTGACTTTGGTGTTTGACGGCGGCACCGTGTGGTTCAACAACTCTACCGGCGGGCGCACCAAGAGCTATCGCATTTATGACGGCTCGAACATTCCCAGCAATGGGCGCGATTTCGGCAAGGCCAATGGCTTGGGCGACCTCGTGGCGCTCTGCGATCTGGCCCCTATCGAACTCGGCAATCGTGTTTGGAACGACCTGAATGGCAACGGCATTCAGGACGCGAACGAACCCGGTCTGCCGGGCGTTAGTGTGCAACTCATCAAGAACGGCGCAGTCGTCGGTACGACCACGACGGGCGCTGATGGCACTTATTACTTCAACGCTTCAAACGTCCCGGGCGGCGTGTTGCCCAATATGGATTACCAAATCTGTCTGGTCAGCCTGCCTGCCGGTTTTGTGCTTACCTCGAAAGATGCTGACACTTCGGCGAATGGCGACATCCGTGATTCCGACGCGATGCTGACGGACGGCAAAGCCTGCATTTCGCTAACGACGGGCGGCCCGGGCGCAACAAATCATGACTATGATTTCGGCGTCAGGCTGAATCCACCCACGATCACTTGCCCGGCTCCGGTCAATGTGTGCGTAGCGGCAGGTGCCAGCAGTTCAGTTGTGACTTATAGCGCGCCGACCTCCACGGGTCAGGGCGTGACAGTGAGTTGCAGCCCGGCTTCGGGTTCGAGCTTCCCGCTGGGCACGACGAACGTGCTTTGCACGGCGACCAGTGGGGGAGGACTAGCCTCGTGCACCTTCTCCGTCACCGTGGGCGATGCGCCGGCGATTAGTTGTCCGACCAACATTTCTGTGGGAGCGACTTCGGCGAGCGGAGCAGTGGTGAGTTATCCCGCGCCGACGACGGGCGGTTCAGGCACTACCGTATCGTGTGATCGGGCTTCGGGTTCGACCTTCCCGATTGGCACGACGACGGTGACGTGTACGGCAACGAATAGCTGCGGTACGCAAACCTGCACCTTTACGGTGACGGTGATTGCGCCGCCGACGATCAGTTGTCCGGCTCCGATCAGCGTCTGCGTTCCGGCAGGCAACTCCAGTTCGGCGATCAACTATGTGACGCCGACTGCCACTGGCACGGGTGCGACGGTGACTTGTGCTCCGGCATCGGGTTCGAGCTTCCCGCTCGGCACGACGTCGGTGACGTGTATTGCGACGAACTCGGCGGGACAATCTTCCTGCTCGTTCAATGTCACGGTGAAAGATGCACCGACGATTACCTGCCCGACGAATATCACCGTACCGGCGACTTCGGCGAGCGGTGCGGCGGTGACTTATCCGGCTCCGTCAGGCGGCGGGATGGATACCACGGTGTCGTGTGATCGGGCTTCGGGCTCGACCTTCCCAATTGGCACGACGACGGTGACGTGTACGGCGACGAATAGCTGCGGTACGCAAACCTGTTCGTTCACGGTGACGGTGATTGCGCCGCCGACGATCAGTTGTCCGGCTCCGATCAGCGTCTGTGTTCCGGCAGGCAGTACCAGTTCGGCGATCAACTACGTAACGCCGACAGCGACGGGCGACGGCGTCACGGTGGCTTGCACACCGGCTTCGGGTTCGAGCTTCCCGCTCGGCACGACTTCGGTGACGTGTACTGCGACAAACTCGGCGGGTCAATCCTCCTGCTCGTTCAATGTCACGGTGAAAGATGCACCGACGATCACTTGCCCGACGAATATCACCGTACCTGCCACTTCGGCGAGCGGTGCGGCGGTGACTTATCCGGCTCCGTCAGGCGGCGGGATGGACACAACAGTTGCGTGTGATCGGGCTTCGGGTTCGACCTTCCCAGTGGGCACGACGACAGTGACGTGTACCGCGACGAATACTTGCAGTACGCAAACTTGCACTTTCACGGTGACGGTAATTGGCGCTCCGACGATTGCGTGTCCGACGCCTCCGGCTCCGGTCTGTGTGGCGGCGGGTGTGACGAGTGCGAATGTCACTTACGCTGCGCCGACGGCGACGGGCGAAGGCGTAACGGTGGCTTGCATACCGGCTTCGGGTTCGAGCTTCC
>JANNUY010000934.1:0-1667 GCA_031414155.1 Acidobacteriota bacterium | reverse complement strand
TTAACGTTTCCGGCGAAGGTGGCGCTGCTCCACGCCGTTAGCGCAATCTGCCGAGATTGCGCAGCGTGGTGAGTTAGGGCATTGATTGCGTCCACAAGCTCCACGGTTTCGGTATTTGAAGCGACGCAATCTCGGCAGATTGCGCCACCTTTCCTGCCATTGCTGAAGATTACCGAAAAAAAGAAGCCTTGTGTTTAGGTGAGCGTTGAAGGCGTGAAAAATTCCGGCGTAGCTGAAAAGAACGCCGCCAGTTTTTTTGATCTGCGTTTTGCTTGGCTTGTGTTTGAACTATCGAATTACGTTCGCCTCTCGCAGCCGTGCGATTTCTTCAGCCGAATAGCCCAACTCCAACAAAATCGAATCACTGTGTTCGCCGCATTGCGGAGCGCGGTGGCGAATGCTGGCAGGTGTAGCTGAAAGGCGTACGGCGGTGTCGGCCTGCAAAGTCGGTTTTGCTCTGTCGGGATAGGCGACGGGTTTTAACAGCTTGCGCGCTTGAATGTGTGGATCGTTGAGGGTTTGATCGAAATCGTAAACTGGCGCGGCGGGAATGCGAGCCTGTTCGAGCGCTACAAGGGCTGATGCGTTGGTGTGTTGTGCGCTCCATTCCGACATGGCGCCATTGATAAGTTCGTGATGATTGGCGCGAGAGAGATCGTCAGCGCAACGCGGATCGTCAATGAGTTCGGGGCGTCCGACCAAGCGCGCCCAGCGTTTGAACATGGGCTGGCCGATGGCTTGAATGATGATCCAGCCGTCTTGGGTTTGATAGGTGTCAGCCGGAGCCGCGTGATAACCAGTGTTGCCTTGCTGTTCGCGCACTGCGCCGATGGCGTCCCGTTCGGCAAGCAAGGCTTGCATGAACGTCACGCCGGTCGTGAGTAATGAAGCCTCGACTACTTGGCCGCGCCCGGTAGTGCGGCATTCGTAAAGCGCGACCATTACGCCAAAGGCCGCGTGCAACGCGGTTCCATAATCGGCGTAATTCACGACGCTGCGTATGGGCGGGCCGGGAAAGCCAGTGACATTCATCGCGCCGGACATGGCTTGCGCTACGGGGTCGAAGCCCGCGCGGTTGGCGTAAGGGCCGTCAGAACCAAAGGCGGAAAGCTGCGCGAGAATTATGTCGGGTTTTATCGCGGTTAATGAGGCGTAATCGAGTTCGAGTTTGCGCAATACGTCAAGCGGCAGGTTGGCGATGACTACGTCGGCAGTGGCGATGAGGCGGCGCTGGATTTCGCGGGCTTGCGGCTGACCCAAATCCAACGCGAGGCCGCGCTTGTTGCGATTGAGCGCGAGAAACATCGGCCCTTCGCCGGTCTCGGTCACGGGCGCGAGGTAGCGGTCTTCGCCGCCTTCCAATCGCTCGACGCGAATTACGTCTGCGCCAAAATCGGCCAGCAACATCGCGCAATAAGGCGCGGCGATGTAGCGGCCAAAATCCAATACGCGAATGCCTTGCAAGGGTAAGGTCACGTTAAAATCCCCAATGACGTTTGGCGGCGATGAGTCCGGCGGTGACGCCGCAAAAGGCCCCGACAATCATGGCCCAGCGGCTTAATTGTGGATTGATGACGACGATCAACAAGCTGGTGGGAATGGCGACCAGCACACCTACGGCTAGAAAAATCAGATAACCTTTGGCTCCGGTTGAGACCAGCGCGCGG
>JANNUY010000933.1:0-11438 GCA_031414155.1 Acidobacteriota bacterium | reverse complement strand
CGAATGGCCTCAAAAATGGCGGGTTCGATTTCGACCGGTACGTTCTCATAACCAACGAATTCTTCCAGCACGGCTTGCGCTTCGAGTAGCAACACATCGCCGACCTTCATGCGCGTCGCTGGGTCGGTGTTGGTGATGGCGCTCAAAATGGCAGGAGCGGTGGTGAATACCTCAGCCCCACCCACGTCGCGCCATTGGCTGACCACGGCCACTCTGGCTTTCGGCGCAATCCCGATGCAATACCCGTTGATGAGGGACGATGAATCCTGTGCGGCAATCACCCCCAAGACCCCGGTTCCGTGGGAATGATAAGCCCGATTATTCCCCGAAATAATCGGGATGGCCGCAGGCAGATCCTCGTGTGAAAAATCCCATCCCTGCTCGAGGTCTACGAGCAGGATTCCCTCTCCATCACAGCCATCACCGATAGGCAGATTCCCCCAGATCGCCTTGGCGTTGATGCCTCGCCTATCGTCCGACACGTCGGCTAAATAGCCTTGCTTACGATACAACTTATCCCCCGCCGGATTAGGTGTAGTAGGCGGTTCAGAGGGAAACGATTCGACGTAAGCATATTGCACCGCATCAGCCCGCTTATACGCCTCCGCCACTTTCTGCGCGTCGGCTCCGGCGGGTAACGTCAGCGCGAAATAGGTCAGAAAATTCGGAGCGCGATAGTTGGGGTTCAGCTTTTGCGCCCGCTCGATCACCGCTTGCAACGCGGTGGCATCGAGACCGGGAAACAACGGCTTGAACGTCGGTTTGTTGTCTTTACGCGGCTGTTCGATCTGTTGCAAAGAGGGCAGCTTTAGCGTTTCGAACTGGCTGTCCCGCGCCTTGAAGGTCAGCGACTTGTGATGGAACGGCTTCACTTGTTCAAGCAGGTGATCGTGAAATTTCACGATCACCCGCTTTTGGAATACGTCGCTGCCGATCGGCGGCAGAAATTCCGCCTGCGCCTTTTTTGGGGTTAGCTTTTTTGGGGTTGGCATGGTGCGTGGCCTCTGAATGGTTCTCGTTTGTCAATTAGCGAATTGCCCTGTGTTTGCGCTCACCCACCTCCTCCATCGGGCGGCGGCGGGTCGTCTCCATATCCACCCGGCATGCACCAGGGGTTTCCTTCGTTGGGCGGTAAGCCACCAGCCAGCGAAACGATCTCGGGCAGATATTTCGGTTCGAGCGGTTGCGGCGACTCAAGCAATTTATAGAAAAACTGGAAGTGATTCGTTCCCATCGGCTCATCCTCATTCTCTTCCTCCTCTTCCTCGCCTCCGTGGTTGTGAGTGCCATCCGGGTCTGCCAACGGCGAATTTTCAATCGTGACGTAATAGTTTCGGTCGCCCGCACCTAAAAAGACGAAATCGCGGGCGTCTGAATCGAGGAACCGCAAGACCGCGCATTTGTCTTCCGGCACTAAGATTTCAAGCCCGATCGTGTCAGGGTAAGTCGCGTTGTTCGGCAATGTTTCAGGGGTTTCGCCTTCCGCTGACTGGAATTTCACCTGAGGCTCGTCCGCGCGAATGAGCGAACACAACGTGCCATGCCTGAAGTAAAATCGCGCCTGGCAAAGCAACGGGTTGGCCTGGATTGCCGGATCGGGATAGAGCTTCGTTTGGATGTCAATGAGCTTGCCGAAATCGTCCGCTTTCACCCCTTTCTGGCCTGGCGGAATACGTGCGTTCACGCGCGCCGCAAAGTTTTCTTTCTGTTCGTCGCTCAGTTCCTGGGTGAGGCCGCGTTCCACATCAATTACGTCCAGCACGATGCTTCCGAACACATTGTCCTGGTGTTGTACGTGTGCGTCGGCGCTCGCCGCCGGAGCGCAATTGCCCTTTGGCCTGCCGAACCCTACATAGGTCCAGCATTGCGGCACGCTCACCCGCTCGCCGTTGGGGCTGCGCACTTGTTTCGCGCTCTCGATGGTGATTCTGGGGTAGTGATAGTCTTTTTCCTGAACGTCATAAAAATCCGATACGTCCAATAAACCGACCATCAGTTCCTCAGGAAGGTTCTTGGTGAAAAATGCACACAGGTTTTTGAAATTGATCGTAATGGTACTCATAACGTGGTTCCTTTCGGGAAACGCGCAGCTTGTTGGGGGAGCCGTGCGAAGTAGTTTGGGATTGAAGAAAACTCTGAACGAATAAGAATCTGAACGATAAGAACTGGCGCGAACTAACGGTAATAAATCACGGGGATCACGCGGTCATCAGAACAACTAACCTTGGCCAGGTTTCTTGGTAGTGACGACTGAAGTCGTCACTTTGCCCCAATTAGGATTGTCTTGAAAATTAAACTGCCGAATCATATTTCACCGCAGAGGCGCAGAGGCTTTCGCAGAGTTACCGCAGAGAAGAAGTTAAGTTTCTTTTCCCCTCTGCGGTAACTCTGCGAAACCTCAGCGTCTCTGCGGTGAAATGGCACTTTAAATTTCGAGCCATTCCTTAGTATTGGCAGCAAATCGTTACGGGACGACTGAAGTCGTCACTACCAAGAAACATAGTTTTTCGTGTGCTAAATCGTAATCGCATCGCCCATGACGTGGAACGCCGCCCAATACAATGGATGCCGCCAGGCCGCACGCTTGCCGTGCAACAATTCCAACTGCGCCCGCCGCAGCGCCTCGCCCGTATTCACTTTGTCTAGCCGCCAATGCCGATGAAACGCCGTCAGCAAGGCACTGGTGCTTTCGTCGCGCACCTCCCACAGCGAGCCGATGACGGTAGGCACGCCCGCGCCCAAAAAAGCCTGCGCCAAGCCGCCCAGACTGTTGCCGCCGCTGGGGCGACTTATCAACGAATTGCAACTCGACAAGATGACCAAGCGTGTGCGCGGCAAGCGCAGCCGGAAAATCTCGTGCGCCGGCCAAAGGCTTTCGGCCTGTCCCGCTGACGTGCTTGCCAGCACGAGCGACGAGAGGAACGGCTCACGGGCGTTCGCCAGACTATGCGCGGCGAAATGCAACACATCGTATTGCTTGACCGCTTGCGACACCGCTGTTTTGGTTGCGCCAGCGCCTGCCAATTGATCGGTGTGTGCATAGAACGGCTTCAGGTCGCGTGCTTCATTTCCCGCGCCAGGCAGATCCGCCAAGCGTGGGAACAAGCGATGATCAAACGCGGGATTGCTGACCGCCAATAACGACTTGGAGGGACGAGTGCGAAAGGCTTGACCGCGCTGCAACAACTCGGCAAACAAGCTGGCGCTGGGGCTGACACTCACGGCGTAATCTTCCACCAGATAACGTTGTGAATCAGGTTGCACGAGCGCCGAGAAGGGAAAGGAGGTAAGCAATCCATCGGGCACAAACACCAAATGATGCCCCGCTTTGAGATAACCGGCGATCGGCTGAATCAACCATTGATAGAGCGCCTGGGATTTAGCATTAACTTCGGCGCTCGGCTGGCGTTGCACCAGCGCTTGCAAATAAGCCTCAACGCTTTGTTGCAATTGGGCGGGTGTGACCTCCACGCGGGCATCAGCGCAGGTCGTTTGAGAAATAACCCAAATTAACAAGCGGTGGTCAGTGATGGCGTATTCGATTAGTTGGGTTTGGGGCGGTAACCTAGTTTGGACTTGCGTCCGCGTCAGCGGCTCCGCTCCGCCCACAGTCCGACTTTTCCTTCGGTTGATTTCAGGTGTTTGCGTCAATAACTCGTGTAACTCCCGGTTACGATAAATTTCAGCATTATTAAACGCGACTTCTGGCATGTGCCGGTAAAAATACTGAAAATCAACCATAGCTCGATACACATTCAGTTTACTGCTGACAAAATGATTGCGCTGAGTTGCCGTAGTTACGTTATTACGGGCACGTTCCGAAAGTTCGACGCTCTCGCGCAATGCGCCCTCAGCCTCACTGATTTTTCCCTGATGCAGGAACGCAGCAGCCAACCCTTGATTAACCGAAGATAAGTAATCAAAGTTCGGTAAGATTCCCAGCCTTTCTTTTGCTTTAATGAAAGTCACTTGCGCTTCTTCATAACGCTGGCCTTTTATTAATGCTTCGCCTAAAGATAAATACCGATCAATAAGTGAAATGTGATCTTCACGTCCTTTCTCATCCGATTCGGTATTAGACAAAGCTAGTTGAAGTAGTTTTACAGACTCATTCGTTTTCCCCGCCAAGGCAGCATACCTTCCCGCTCGCCCAAGCGCAGGAAGATAGATTGAAGCACCACCTTTCTGACAGTAAGGTAGCGCCTCAAGTTGGTATGCGTAAGCCTCAGCGGCATCGGCAAAGTCAGCTAAGGAAATTGAAAATAGCGCATAAATTCCACAACCTCTTCTCCAATTTATCTTCGTGTCAAAAAGGCGTTGCGCGGCAAAATAGTGCGACTCAATACCTTGTGCTGGTTCACCTAAGCGCGAGTAAATTGTGCCTAGGCTACTTAAGGAAAGTATTGCCAAGTCGAGATCTTTGATATGCGTGGCAATTTCTTTTGCTTGTAAGGTGGACGATAGCCATTGAGAGAACTTGCGTTCAGCACCCAGTTGATTGCTACGCGCAAGTAAGTTCTTCGCCTGTATTTGTAAGTGGTGTTGGCGCGTGGTTTTTGCCAGCAGTAACTCTCTTAAGGCACTGAGATGAGGTGTCTCGGTTTCTGGAGTGTAAATACGTGCTTGGTAATATAACGCCGTTTCAGCGTGGCAATCATCGCCCAGGCGAACCGCCGCCGCCGCCGCCGCCGCCGCGAGTTTCATTGCGGTTTGGTAATTCCCGGTCAGATATTCCTGTTGGCTCTGCTGCAATTGCTCTCGCAGCGCCCGCAGTTGCGCAATCCGAGTGGGTGGCGAATGCGCTACGCCTTGCCACATATCGGTAAAAAAATGATCCCCGCGCGTATCGCGGATGAGCGTCGCCAGCTGAGCAAGAAAGGCTCCTTGCGCAGCGGCTTCAGGAGCTTTGTTTTCCGCCGCCGAGAGATACTCATCCATCCAGCGCGTAGCGAATAAATCAGTAGCGAGCGTGAAATGCTCGTCGAGTAACTTATGCGACGTTACGTCGTCGTGCGCGGTCAAGGCGGCACGCATATCAGCCGTGAGCTTGTCGGGTTGCGGTTCCGGCAGCGTAGCGCGTGCGCGCAGTTTCGCCAGCCGGTCGCGCGCTTCTTCGGCCCACTTGGAAGTCGAGTCGAGTTCCAGAAAGCGTTCCCAGTCCTGTTGGGCCTGGGCCATCTTATACATCTGTTCATCAATAATGGCGCGATTGAACCAGGCTTCGGGCAGCTTGGGCGCAAGCTCGACGGCTTTGGTGGCAGCTTCTGACGCGCGCAATAAAATGGTGAACTTAGGGTCTGAAGCTGGCGCGGCGGCCCAGCGTTCAAATTCGAGCGCGGATAAATCCCCGAGGGCTTCGGCGTTGTTGGGTTGGGCTTTGATTACCTGTTTCAACTGCGCCTCGGCCAGATCGAATTCCCCTTTGAGTAGGTGCAGGCGCGCCAACGCGTGACGCGCCTGCGGCGTGCCGTAGTCAGCGACGGCACGCTTAAGTTCGACCTCTGCCACCAGCAGTTGGTCGGTGTTAATCGGTAAGGAAGGCGAGTTGCTGTTCGCGCTGCGCACCCGCTCGAATGGCAAGGGCGGAAAGCCGCCCGTCACCCGCGATTCTAGCGGACGATTGACCGTCCAACTCTGCCGCAACGAAGCCATTGACCGATCCAGTGACCGATCCAGCGACGACTCGCGCGCTGTCCACCACCAGCCGAGCGGCAACGTCACGCAAGCGACTACTGCCAGCGTAACCAACGCGGGCCGCAACCAGAGCCGAAACCAATCGGTGGGCCTAGCGTTCGCCGCCGTACGTCGTGCTTGCGCTTCGTGTGCCGCCTCTGCCGCCGTTTCTGCCAGTAGCGCACGCTGTGCTGCACGCTGCCCAGTCGCCAACAGCTTGGCAAATTCAGGTTCGTGCGCCATCGAGTTGTCGTCACCAAGCATTTCCATGGCTAAACTCAATTGCGTGCGGCAGTCCGCGCAATCCGCGCAATGTCTTTGCACGGTGACTTGCTGTTCGTCTGAAAGTGCGCGCTGAGAGAAACGGGCAATCTCTTGGTACGTCAGATGTTTGTTTTTCTCTGTATGTTCAACGGTCACGATAGTCCCCTTCCCTGATCCATGCGCCCCTCACCAATAGAGGACGCCAAGCCAGCGTAAATCATCGCTTTTTGTTCAAAAATTCTTTCAAGGTGTTTTTCATGGTCGCCAACAGGTTGGCGATGCTGCTTTCCTTCAGGTCGCAGACATTCAAGCGGGTGATTTCGGCGGGCGAATATCCGTCGCGCGCATATAGCAGCAGAATCAAAATATCGCGCTCCGCGTGTTTGCCCTGAAACAGATGGCGCAGCGTTTTGACGAACTCCCATTCCGACAACGTAAGATGCGTGTGTGTGTGACTCGGCGGTTGAAACGATTCGCCTTCGTCTTCGAGCAGGGCTTGTAAGGACACTTCGTCCGCCGCGCGTTTTTGCGTCGCCTGGGCGCGCAGATAACTGAGCGCCTGATTGGTCGCGGTTTGAATCAGGTAGGCGTGCGCTTCGGCTTCAGTTGCCCCTTGAAAGTTGCGCAGCAGGCGCGCCTCGTTTTTCAGAATGGTCGTGTAAATCTCTTGCAACAGGTCTTCTGCCACTTCGGCGGGCAACCATGCACCAGGGCCGTGCCTGCGCCAGGTGGTTGCGACGCTGCGCACGAGTACAGGGTTGAAACGCTCTACGAATAGTGCCCAGTATTCGTCCCGTTCACGATGGTCAGCGCACAGTCGAAACAAGTCAGGGCTGGTCATTAGCGGGGAAGCATTTTGTGTCATTGAGTGTCGCCAGACTCCATAATCTGTGGGGTAAGAGAGCCTTGAGCGGTTTCGCCTTAGACTCACCAGAAAAATAATCTATACGAAAAAACAAAAAACCAAACGGCCCAAAATTCCGCCGATAACTACTGTTTTTCTATTTTGATATTGCTGTTTGAGGTGGTTACGGAATGTTTCCGCCGCTGGCGGAAGTTGTAATGCTTACGCTTCCGAAGTCATAAAGCAGGCAGGTTAATACCATTGAACCAGTAGCTCTGTCATGGGTACGTGAGGGAGTCATGGCTGAAACAAAAAGCCAGAGACCACTTTTGATAAGCAGTCTCTGGCAGGCTTTGGTTTTTATTTTCGCTCAGGCGCAAGCCCGCTCGCGGTCAGTTCACCAAGTAACCGGGGCGTCAGGAGGTCCTATTTCTACTGGGGAATCGGGGGAGACATCCGCCACGCCGGGCACGGCGCGTAACTTTTCAGCGGTGGGAGCCGCGCCGATCAAGCAGCCGATTTCATCTAGCAGGCCCGACGTGAAAGAAGCAGTTGCGACCAAATTGTCTGGCGTCAAAATCCCCTGGCGAAAAGCCGCCGCAGAAGCGAGAAGCAAAACGCAAACTACGCATTTCAGGCCGACTGCGGCGGCACGGTAATTACCCGTCGTACGGCGTCAGACAACGGTGGAATCAAAATGGATTAAGCTAAGGGGTCAATGAGTTCGGAACGATCCGGTTACGCGCCGAGGCTGAGGTTCTTGCTTGAGCAGTTGATTCACCTCAGCGATACGTAACGCGGCTTCCCGTTCCCGCGAGCCTCTGGCCTGATTGGCGGCCTTCAGCTTCAATACCTGTGGCTTGAGTTGTAACAACTCGTCATCCAACAGCTTGATCCCGCCACGCTCAAGTTCAGTCACCAGTGTTTTGTCGCGTTCAGCGACTAACGCGGCTCGCTCGCGTCCGAGGCCCGTGAATCTTTGCCCCCTGTCGCTGGCTCCCTGTAATTCCAGCAGGCGACGGTCAAGCTCGGTGATACGCGGTTCGAATTGCACTCGCACCCGCGTGTCAAGCTCAAGCGCTTTCCGGCGCAACACGGCATCTGGGATAAAAGTGAAGCGGCGTTTGCATTCGCAACGCTGCGCATTGAGTTGTCCGAGCAAAAAGTTTTTGCGGTCAGGCAAAAAGAAATCAAGCAAGGCGCGCGAGATTTCCTGCCCCTGGCCGGTGCCAAAAGCCGCAGAGTTGGCGGCTAGTTCCGCTTGAATCCCGGTCGGAATGTCTACGTGAACAAAGCCCGCCGTAACCGCTGCCGGCCAACGGTCAATGGTTGGCGTAACGCTCCCCACCGGTGTCAGCACGGTTCCGATACTGTTCGGTAAGTTCAATCCGAAAGTGCTGGGTTGATGGCATCCGGCACAACTTTGCGTCAGCGCGCGATTCGCCATTTGATCGGCGGTCAAGCTGCCGAACGGCAAACCGGTGCGAAAACTAGCTGACGTGGCGGCGTTCATTTGATCGCGATAGTTATCAACGAATCCGCCGCCAGCGAGCGACATGCTTTGGCCCGCGTCATTAGCAAGGTCTACGTTATAGCTAATTCCCGCCAGATTGCCGCTGCCTAAAGCAGCCATTTGCAGCAGGGTGTCAGCCTGAAAATCAACTGCCCGTGGATCGGCGTTATCAGCATTCCAAAGAGGGCCGTGCGGGTTGACTCTGACCATGGTTGGGATAATGGCAAAGTTACAAGGCGAACCTCCGCAATCAATAACGGTCTTAAATTCCTTCAATAACCACGGCTGAAAACCGCCGGTTTGCAGAAATTGATTCGTGCGAATCTGTCCGCTGCCCGACGAACCGTACCCCGATGTGACGCCGCTGGCGTTGTAATGGTCTACGTGAACCACTGGACGAAAACCAGGCAAGCCTGCGTAATAAAACTCCTCTAAACGCTTGGCGCGCTCGTTGGCATCATCAACGGCGGAGAGGTCTTTCCAGAACTCAGCCACAGGCAGGCACCCTTCACGGCATCCGGGTTTGGGATTGGGCAATACGGCTTCGAAGATGATGAAGTTTTTGGCGAAGCCCCCGCCGCTCTTACCATAAACAATGCGGAACTCACCACAGTTGCGCCATCCTTGAGGCGCCAAATCAATGCGGTTAACGAGCGCGATAGGTTTGTAAGTTCCCATCCGCGTATCAATATCGGCGTTGGTTCCTACAGCTTCTGAACCTTCGTTGCGCGGGCAATTGATGGGAAAACCATTCACCGTTCCCGTGCAATGCGGCCCGGCAGGCAAAACGCCCGGCGGATTATTCTGAGTATCCCAGAATTGGCGGAAGATGCTGCCCGCCGTCGTACCTGGAACGGTTGCGACCACCTGTGCGGCAATTTGGCCGAGCGTACGTTTCAACGAAAAATCCTTGCCCGTGAGCGTCCCCTGATCGTGAACAAAGAGCGAACGATGCGGATCAATCGCGCTCGCGGGCGTCAGCGTAGCCGGTGGCAAACAAAGCTCCGGGAACGGAAAAGGAAATTTCGGTACGGGAAAACGCGGCAGAAATTCCAGTCGGTCGAGAATCTCGTTGCGGCGCGCTTCCTGGCGATCCAACACCAACTGTCGCTGTTGCAGCTTCGCGGTAGAGATGCCCAGCACGGGCGTAACCCGCCCTTGCCCATCAACTGTTTTTTTACCGGTCAGCCAGACCATCAGCGTGAGGAACAAAACAGCTAGAAAGATTTTAGCGGTATGCGTTCTAAACATAATTTTCTCCAGATTGTTTTCGATCAGGCGTTTACTTTCCTGCTCGTATCGCTTTCACCAATTCAGCCGTATGCGATACGGCGCGTTGCAGGTACTCACCTATCGCCGGTTCAGCGCCGCGTAAGCCTTCTGAAATAAGTTCCTGGAACAGCGCCGCTGGGCGATTTTTCAGTAGTCGCGTGAGCTTGGCTTCATCAGCGGGCAACTTATGCGCGAAAAGGTTCACCACTGACCCCAACACGGCGCGGCGCAATTCTGACAACGGCAATAAAGAGGGTTCGCCTTTTTCCTGCTCAGTGGGCAGGCCTTGCTGTGCTTGCAATAGTTTCGTCAAGGTAGGGGAGGCTTTCGCGGCAGTTAGTAAACCTTCTACCAAATCCGTTGCCGCTCCCGGCCCCCAATGGCGCGTGAGGGCTTGTTCCGCAATCGCTCCGATTTCCAGGAGCAAATCCCACGGACAGGGATGCGGTCTCGGCAACTGAAGCTCGAAGATTTCACGATCAAAGCGCACGAACGCTACCTGATCGAAAATCCAGCAGGTGCGGCGATTTTTCGGGGCGAGCCAGCGCACCGTGTTCAGGAAATAGGTTTGGATTTTTTTGTATTCAGGCGTCGGGTTGCCCGCGGTGTCGTATAAGCCTTTGCGCGGCAAGCCGGTCGTTGGGTCGTTCCCGGCTCCGGTGCCGTTGAGGTTGATATTCACGTAATGATGCCACGTGGCGTCGCACACGATGCGGCCTACGTTTGCGGGATCGCCGTCATAAACCGAAATGGCGTTGAAGCTGCGCGGGTAAACCGGCGGTTTCCCTCCCACAAAACGCCCCGCAGAAATAGCAACGGCGGCAATCTGGGCAGCCCTCAGAAAGGGCCATTCGGTAACGCCGGCAAAGCTGCCGGGGGCCGGTAATGGAGCTAGGCATTCGCTCTCATGCGGATGATCCGGCAAGTAATCTACGGCCCCTGAAACATGGCGCAAGACGGGATGAACGTTCCAACTCGAAGCCTGGTTATCCGGTCCGCCATTGGAAAAGAAAACCGGAAAGATGCGTTGCGGAATCGCGTCGGACTGATCTTCAAACTGCTTCACGCTGTCAGCCCCCGGTTCCAGCACTGTATCCAGCCGACCCGGATTGCTCATCGGTATGCTGTCCCAATTACGCATGCCGCGCACGCGCGGGAGGTTCGCTCCCATGCCCTGGCCCAAAGTGCTGTGATCTCCCGTGGCAAACACCCCGCCGCCTTTTTCCATGAATTGAGCAATCGTTTTTTGTTCGTTGGCAGTAAGCGCCTGACTATTGCTGCTGACCCCGAACAACCAAACTTGATCGTAGTTGCTGACCGTGACAGCGGGCGACGCGGTATCAAACACAAAAGCTGAGGTAATCGTGGCATCCGAATCGCCGAAGCGATGCGCCGTGGTCACGGTGTGCCCAGCGGCGCGCACGATATTTACGAATTCTGATAACCCAAAATCACCTGTCCCAAAATCAAGGCCGTCCGTTACCATCAGAATTCTTTGCGGACAGGGAAATTTCCAGAAGATTTCGGCAAACCGGTTGCCTTTGAATGGATTGAGATCGAAGTCAGGCATCACAAACTCCTTTTGAAAAAAAACCGTTATAAAAACGCACCGTCAGCGACGATGCCTAAGCCAAATTGAAGAGGTGCGCCTTACGCACCACGACCAACCGCGCTGGGAGATAGCGCGCGTGAAATAGAGCCTCGTAACTTTGTCAGATCTGGTGGCGTAGCTTTTCCGTAAAAACTCACTCAATACACCGGAAACTAAGTTTCTTTGCATGTATTCTTCGCCGCGTGGCGGCGGTTGAATTTAGGCAGGTCGTTTACGGCCTGTAACGAACGACGTTGGGTTCGCGTCCCAGCGGGACGATT
>JANNUY010000932.1:0-10857 GCA_031414155.1 Acidobacteriota bacterium | reverse complement strand
AACAAGAGTTGTCTCAGCCGGCTCAACCTGAACGAGTTGGCTGGCAAGTGGCGTGGCAACTTCCTCAGCCTGTGCGTGAAAGAGCAGCGCAAATTGTCGTTTGGGCAATTCGATGACCAGCGCATCGCGCGCGCCTTCGGTGCGGTAATACTCTTCCAGCTTTTGTCTGAGCCGACCGATTTGCACACGCACCGAAGCGTCTTCCTGCGGGTTGTAGTCTGCCGGTTTGCCAAACGCCTCAACGCCAATCGTGTATTCCTTGAGCGCCTCTGCCGACCCATCAAGCGTCTTTTCCACCAGATAGGACAGCAACACCCGCAACGTTTCTTTGCCTCGTAGCGCCTCGCCGCCGAGCAGTTTTTCTACTTCAGCGATGACGAGTTGTGGTGTGATTTCCTGCTGCTTAACCATTGCGAAAAAAGTGGATACCGGGAAGTAACAAGCACGTTGTTACCTTCGGTTACTGAGTAATTACTTCTATCAAATCATCAAGATAGGTATCGTGTCTGGCGCAACAGGATTGTATTTCATCAACCCAAAAAAATCACCGCGACGGAGGCTTGTATGCGAATTCAGGTTCGACTCAATCACTTTTTATCACTCGCCTTGCTGGGGCTGTTTCTTACGACAGGCGTGCAGGCGCAAACGATCTTTGGCCGCATTTCCGGCACGGTGACGGATAGTTCCGGCGCAACCGTACCCGGCGCAAAGGTCAGACTTATCAACGAAGCCACGCAACTGACGCGCGAGGCGGCGACCGATCCGAACGGATTTTATGTCGTCACCAATCTGCCCGTCGGCAACTATCGCGTGACGGTCGAAGCGCAGGGGTTCAAGCAAACGACCAAGACCGGCTCTGACCTGATCGCGGATGGTCGCCTCACGGTGGATTTCAAACTCGAACCGGGCGCAGTGACGGAAAGCGTCGAAGTCGTTGCCTCGGCGGGTGAAACCGTCAACTCGACTTCGGGCGAATTGGCGCGCGTGATTGACCAATCGCAGGTGCAGGAACTGGCGCTCAACGGGCGCAACTACATGCAACTGACTTCGTTGATTCCCGGTGCGCCGCTGCTGACGGATGATGCGCTTGAACTCGCCACCAGCCTGGGCGTCTCGCAACCCATCAACGGCAATCGCGGCAATACGAATAACTTGACGGTGGACGGCGGGTTCAATCTGGATTCCGGCTCGAACGGTTCACAGATTAACAACGTCGGCATTGATTTCATCCGCGAGGTCAATATCAAAACCTCGAACTTTTCGGCGGAATACGGACGCAATTCCGGCGCGTCAGTCAACGTCGTCACGCGCAGCGGCGGCAATCAATTTCACGGCAGCGCGTTTGAGTTTTTGCGCAACGACAAGCTCGACGCCAATAACTTTTTCAGCAACAGCCGCAACGTCCAACGTCCGTCGTTGCGGTATAACAACTTTGGCTGGAGCCTGGGCGGCCCGATCATCAAAGACAAACTCTTTTTCTTTGGCGGGATGGAATGGAAATACATTCGCCGCTTTACCAACGCGACGTTGCAAACCATTCCGACGCGCGCCGAACGACGCGGCGATTTCAGCGCGCGCAGCACCGTCTTTTTGAAAGACCCAGCGAAAACCGGAACCTGCAACGCGACTACTCAAACAGCCTGTTTCGCCAATCCAAAAGTGATTCCCGCCAATCTGTTGACGCCGGACGGCAAAGCCATTGCCGCCGTTTATGACGCGATGGAAAAACAGGCGGTGTCGTATGTGGACACGCCGACGGCGAACAACGCGCTCTATCAGCAACCGAATCCGTTCGATTTCCGGCAGGAAATTATTCGCCTTGATTATCGCGTCAATGATCGGCACACGCTTTATGGCCGTTATATCCACGACTTCAACAGTGTGATTGATCCGTTCGGCACGTTCATCAATTCGGCGCTGCCGACGATTCAGAGCAACCGTCGTCGTCCGGGTTTCAGCTATCAGGTCGGGCATACGTGGATGCTGACAACGCGGCTCATCAACGAAGCGAAGGTCAACGCATCGTGGAGCAAACAACGCACACCGCCGGTGGGCGATTCATGGAAGCGCGAAACGTATGGCTTCACCTTTCCGCAACTGTTTCCGCTGGGACGTTATGAAAACGGGATTCCCGATACGACGGTGACGGGCTTTGCGGGCTTTCGCGGCCCGGCGGGTTCGTTGATTTCTCCGGCAGTAGACATCGCGTTCACCGACAACCTTTCGTGGGTCGCGGGCGCGCATACGCTGAAAACCGGCGTACTCGTCGTGCGTGATCGCAAAGACCCGAACGGGCGCCCGGCTTACACGGGCAGCGTCACGTTCAATCCCAGCGGCAATTCGCTTTCTACCAATAACGCGTTGGCCGATGCGTTACTCGGCAACTTCCGCACCTACAGCGAAGCGAACAACGACCCGCTGACCTTCTTTCGCTTTTCGCAATACGAAGCCTTTGTCAGCGATGGTTGGAAAGCCAGTCGCAAGCTGAGCTTGGAAATCGGCTTGCGCTATCAGTACGGCCCGCCGACGTATTCGCAGGCGAACAACGTGACGAACTTCGACCCGAGCCTTTACCACCCGGCGCAGGCGCTGACGGTGCTGGCGAACGGCTTGATTGACACCACCAAAGGCGGCAATCGTTTCAACGGGCTGGTACGTCCGGGCAGCGGCGTACCGACAGAAGAATTGGGGCGATTCCCGAACGGCAACAGTCCCGAAGTGTTGAGCGTACCCAGCGGCGCACCGCGCGGGTTTTATCAGCCACAACATTTGTTCGCGCCGCGTTTCAGCTTTGCTTTCGCGCCGTTCAGCGATAACAAAACGGCGGTGCGCGGCGGCTTCGGTTTATTTTACGACCGTCCGGCGATGACATTGATTGCGCCGCTGGCGAACAATCCGCCGCTGTTGATTAGTTCGTCTTTCGAGAACGGCAACTTGGCGAATATCACGGGCGGACGCGCTTCGGCGCTGGCTCCGTTCGGCAACCTCAGCGTGATTGATCCGAAGCTGGTCACGCCTTACACGATGAATTTCTCGCTCGGCGTGCAGCGTGAATTGCCTTGGGGCGTATTCGGCGAGATCACGTATGTTGGCAATCTCGGTCGCCATCTGATGCGCCAACCCGACATCAATCAAGCGCCGTTTGAAGTCTTGCGCGCCAATGCCGCATTGCCTGCCGCACAACGCGCTTCGGTCAATGCGCTGCGTCCGTACAAAGGCTATTCGGGCATTCTGATGCGGTTGAGCGATACAACTTCGAATTACAACGCGCTGCAAGTTTACGCGACGAAGCGCAAAGGCGATCTGACAATGACGGTGAGCTATACGTGGTCGAAGGCGTTGTCTGACAGCAGCGGCGACGCCGACAATTTGGAAGACCCTTTCAATCGCAGCTTCAATTACGGCCCGACCTCGTTTGATCGCCGTCACATTTTCGTCACGACTTACACTTATCGCCTGCCGTTGTTTCGCCGACTCAAAGGTGTTGGCGGCAACCTGCTGAAGGGCTGGGAAGTAAGCGGAATTACGCGCTTTCAGAGCGGGCAATATCTGACGCCGTCGGGCGCGACTTCAATTGCGACGCGGCGCGCGGATTATGTCGGCGGCGACATCGCGGGGCCACAAACCATCACGGAATGGTTCAATAAAGCGGCGTTCAAAACTGCGCCCGATGAACGGCGCGGCACGGCAGGCATCGGCATTATCGAAGGTCCCGGTCGGCAAATCTGGGACATTTCGTTGCGCAAACGGTTTGCGCTGAATGAAAAGATCGGGCTGCAATTTCAGGGCGATTTCTTCAACGCCTGGAACCTCGTCAACTTCAATAACCCGAATGTGAATACGACCGATGTGGCTTACGGCTCGATCAACGGCGCAGCGCCGGGACGTAATTTGCAGTTCGGACTGAAACTGACTTTCTGAAATCAACCGGCTTGTGATTCAATCAATGTTATGACGATTACCCGCAGAAATTTTCTCTCTCAATCAGCCAGCGCCTTCGTGTTGGGCCCGATCACGCCCGCGCTTGCGCTGACCAAAAAAACGCCGCGTATTTTGCTGCGCTCGTCGTGGCAGGTTTTCAACATCGGCGACATCGCGCACACGCCGGGCGTGCTAGCGCTCATCGAAAAGTACATTCCCGAAGCCGAAGTGCGGTTGTGGGCTTCGCCGGATTTATCAGACGACGTTGCCGCGATGGAGCATCGCCGCTTTCCGAAGTTGCAAATCGTCAAAGGCACGATTGGCGCAGATGGCAAAGCCTCGAATCCCGCTTTGCAGGATGCGATTGATTGGTGTGAATTTCTACTGCACGGTTCAGGTCCTTCGCTGGTTGCGTCAAAAGATGTCGCCGCTTTCGTCAAACATACCAGCAAACCGTTTGGTGTTTACGGCATCACGCACGGGTCGTTTCAATCAGGCAGCAATGACAAAGAATTGTTGAATCAAGCGAAGTTCGTTTACTTCCGCGACATACCTTCACTGAAGCTGGCGCAAAGCGAAGGCGTCAACGCGCCCGTGATGGGCTTTGCACCCGATGGCGCGTTCGCTTGCGACCTGCGCGATGAAGCCAAAGCGACGGCGTTTTTGCGTGACCATCAATTACGTGATGGACAATTTCTATGCTGTCTGGCGCGGTTGCGTTACACGCCGTATTGGAAGTACCGCGATCAGCCCGTCATCGCCGAACGCCACGCACGCAACGAAGCGATGGCCGAACACGATACGGCTCCGCTGCGGGCGGCGATCACGGCGGTCGTCCGCGAAACGAAACACAACATCCTGCTCTGCCCCGAAGACATGAGCCAGATGGAAGTCACGCGCCAATGGATTTATGACAAGCTGCCAGCGGACGTGAAACCGCGCGTCGTGTGGCGCGAGAAATTTTGGCTGACCGATGAAGCATTGAGTGTGTACGTGCGTTCAGCTGGGCTGTTCGGTTTAGAGATGCACTCGCCGATTATGGCCGTGGGTAACGGCATTCCGGCGATTGTCGGACGCTTCGCCGAACAAACCAGCAAAGGCTTTATGTGGCGCGACATCGGCCTCGGCGATTGGCTGTTTGATTTCGATCAGGAAGCAGAGATTGCGGGTTACGTGCCTGCGGTGTTGGCAATGGCAAAAAATCCCGCCGCGGCCATCGCCAAAATTGTCAACGCACGCAAGTTCGTCACACGCTGCCAGCGCGAGACGATGAATGTCTTGAGAAAGGCTGTAAACAAGTAAGGGAACTACAGCGCTTCAAAAAGCAGCGCAAAAGATTTTCCCTATAAACACACGCAAAAAGAGAAGCGTTGAAAACCATCACGCTTCTCTTTTTGCGTTATCGTTTAAGCGAAACTGAAGCCCTGTTTCGTCATCGGCAGCGTGCGAATGCGCTCGCCCGTCGCCGTGAAAACAGCGTTCGCAATCGCAGGCAGAATCGGCGGCAGTGCCGGTTCGCCCAAACCCGTAGGCGTGTTGTTGGATTTGATCCAATGCACTTCGATGGTCGGCGTTTGCGACATTTTCACCAGCGGATGCTCGTGATAATTCGATTGCAAGACACGTCCGTTTTTCAAGGTGATTTCCTGCAACATTTCACTCATGCCGTCTACGACCGCGCCTTGTGTCAGATTTTCTGAAGCGCCGACGTTGATGATGTGGCTGCCGATGTCGCCCGCAACCCAGACTTTATTCACTTTGATTTTCTTGTTGGCATTGACGGTCACATCGGCGACTTCGGCAAAATAACCGAGATGGCTGTAATGGAAGCCGATGCCCAACGCGCGGCCTTTGGGGAATTTCTGTTTGCCCCAGCCTGATTTTTCGGCGACGAGTTTCACGACATCAATCATGCGTTGTGCGTTCATCACGCCTTGCGTACCGGCGGGCGGCCCGGCGGCAAGCAACTCCAGGCGGAATTGCACGGGGTCTTTACCGGCGGCGTGCGCGAGTTCGTCAATGAATGATTGATAGACCCACCCATAGACGTTGAAACGCGGCGCGCGCAAGGCTCCGGTCTTGAGGCCGAGCGGCATGACCGTGGCTTGCAACTGGAAATTCGGGATAAAGCGCGAAGGAAATTCATTGCCATTTACTTCGCCCGCATGGGTGAAGGTCTCGCCTTCGCCAAAGCCTACGAAATGATTGTTCCAAGCGACGAGCTTGCCGCTGTTGTCTACGGCGGCTTTCAAGTATTGGAATCCGCCCGAACGATAGTAATCGTGTTGCATATCGTCTTCGCGCGTCCACAACAGCTTGACCGGAGCGCCCGCGACTTTAGAGATATGCGCCGCTTCGCACATGTATTCGTTATACAAACGACGACCGAAGCCGCCGCCGCCGCGAATCATGTGAACCGTGATGTCTTTTTCAGGCAGGCCCATCACGCGCGCCACGATGGTTTTGCCGATCTGCGGCGTCTGGCTAGTAGACCAGATTTCAAGCTTGCCGTCTTTGAAATGCGCGGTGCAGTTTTGCGGTTCTAACGGCGCGTGCGCGATGAAGGGAAACACATAAGAACTCTCGACGACTTTCACGCCACTGCTTGCGTCTGAAGCGCGTTTGAAAACGGCTTCGACATCGCCGTCTTTGCGCAACGTGCGCGCAGGCGTTTGTTTAGAAAGTTCGTCGGCTTTTTTGGCAATCTCGGCGCTATCCGCCGTAGCCCATTTGCCTTCGTCCCATTTCACTTCGAGTTTTTCGCGCGCGGAATTCGCCGCCCACCAACTGTCGGCCACGATGGCGACACCGCTTTCGAGTCCCGGATCGAGGTTCAGATAATTGGGGAAGCTGCTGGGCAGCGGTCTGCCTTCGACGATGAATGCATGCTTGACGCCTTTGAGGGCTTTGATCGCGTCAAGATTGGCGCTGACGGCTTTGCCGCCGGGCACGGGAGTTTTATGAAACACCGCATACCACATCCCTGGGACTTTCACATCAATGCCGAAAAGTGGTTTGCCGGTCACGATTGCATGATTCTCTACGTCGTGCGTTGTCGTGCCGATGATCTTGTAATCCTTCGGGTCTTTCAGCTTGAGCGATTTGAAATCAGGCACGGGCATCGTCACGGCTTGGGCAGCGAGTTCGCCATACGCAGCCGAACGATTCGAGGCCGCGTGCATTACGCGACCGGAAGCAGTGGTGCATTCCGCAGCGGTGACGCCCCACGTTTGTGCGGCGGCGGCGATCAACATTTGCCGTGAAGCCGCGCCGACTTGCCGCATCGGTTCCCAATTCGTAGGCGTCGCCGTGCTACCGCCCGTGAATTGCGGGCCGTATTTGGTATCGGCATCGGGACGAATGACTTTGACATTCTTCCAGTCAACGTCGAGTTCGTCGGCGACCAACATCGCCAGCATATTGAGCGAATGTTGTCCGGTCTCAGGGTTGCGCGAAATGATCGAGACTACGTTGTTGGCAGCAATGCTGACGAAATCAGTCGGCGTCAGCGGAACCTGTTGACGTTGCGCCAAGACCGCCGCCGCCTTCGGATACAAGCCCAGCATGAATCCGCCACCTGCCAGCGCAGATGCTTTTAGAAATGAGCGACGATTGATATTTGTCTTGGTCATATGCCCTTCTTATTTCTTTCCGCCTTTGGCAGATACTGAGCTTGCGCTCGCACGCGGCGCACTGGTTGCGGGTTTCTCCGCTTTGTTAGAAGCCGTCATTTCTGCCGCTTTGTGAACCGCCGCGCGAATCCGCAAATACGTTCCGCAACGGCACAAGTTGCAATCCATCGCGGCGTCAATGTCTGCGTCAGTAGGCTTCGGCTTTTTCGCCAGCAAGGCACACGCCGACATGATTTGTCCGGCCTGACAATAACCGCATTGCGGTACGTCAAGGTCTTGCCACGCGACCTGCACCGGATGCGAACCGTCGGGCGAAAGGCCTTCAATCGTCGTGATGGATTTATTCGCCGCCGCCGACACTGGCGTAAAGCAAGCCCGGGTTGGCTGTCCGTTTACATGAATCGTACACGCGCCGCACAAGCCCATGCCGCAGCCGAACTTCGTGCCTTTCAGGTCGAGTTCATCACGCAAAAACCACAGCAGCGGCATTTCAGGATCGCCGTCGAATTGGCGGTTTGCGCCATTTACTTTCAGCTTAATCATAAATTTCTCTCCTCAAAAAAATAGGTCAGGCGGAATCGTATCCTGCCCGACCTATTTTCAGTTACACGAAACTGAATCCCTGTTTCGTAATCGGCAACGTGCGGATGCGTTCGCCGGTCGCGGTAAAAATCGCATTGCAAACCGCAGGCAGAATGGGCGGCAAAGCTGGCTCGCCCAGTCCGGTTGGCGAATTGTTGGATTTAAGGAAATGCACTTCGATTTGCGGCGCTTGCGACATCTTCAACATGGGATGTTGATGGAAGTTCGATTGCGCGACGCGCCCGTTTTTCAACGAGATTTCCTGCAACAATTCGCTTATGCCATCAATGACAGCACCATGTCCCTGATTTTCGGCAGCACTCGGATTGATGATCTGACTGCCGATGTCGCCCGCGACCCAGACTTTGTTTACTTTGATTTTCTTGTTCGCACCGACGGTCACTTCAGCGACTTGCGCAAAATAGCCCGCATGACTGAAATGAAAACCTACGCCCATTGCCGTGCCTTTCGGTAAAGCGCGTTTGCCCCAATTTGATTTTTCAGCCACCAGTTTCATGACACCGATCATACGTTCGGCATTCATCACGCCTTGCGTACCGGCAGGCGGCCCGGCGGCGAGCAGCTCAAGGCGGAATTGCACAGGGTCTTTGCCAGCAGCGTGGGCGAGTTCGTCAATAAACGATTGGAACACCCACGCATAGACGTTAGAACGCGGCGCGCGCAAGGCTCCGGTTTTCAAACCGAGCGGCATTGCCGACGATTGAATAAGAAAGTTCGGCACAAACCGTGAGGGGAATTCGTTGCCGTTGATGTCACCCGAAGCCGTAAAGCGTTCGCCTTCGCCGTAACCGACAAAGTGATCCTGCCACGCCACCACCTTGCCTGCGCTGTCAACTGCGCCTTTCAGATACTGGTATCCGCCTGGACGATAATAGTCGTGCTGAATATCGTCTTCCCGTGACCACAACACTTTGACTGGCGCACCAACCGTTTTGGAAATCCAGGCCGCTTCGCACATGTAATCGTTATTCAAACGACGCCCGAACCCGCCGCCGCCGCGCACCAAACGCACAGTGATGTCGGTTTCAGGAATGCCAAGAATGCGCGACACCATGCCGCGCCCGTTGCCGGGTGTTTGGCTGGATGACCAGATTTCTAATTTACCGCTTTTGAAGTGGGCTGTGCAGTTTTGCGGCTCAAGCGGCGCGTGCGAAATGAAGGGATAAACGTATGCGCCTTCGACCACTTTGGCCGCGCCTTTATATGCCGCTTCGACATCGCCGTCTTTGCGCAACGTACGTGCAGGAGCCTGCTTGGAAAGCTCATCGGCTTTCTTCGCCATTTCCGCGCTGTCGGCGGTCGCCCACTTGCCTTCGTCCCATTTCACTTCGAGCTTTTCGCGCGCAGATTTGGCCGCCCACCAACTGTCGGCCACGATGGCTACGCCCGGTTCCAAGCCCGGATCAGCCGTCATGAAATTGCCAGTGATCGGCTGGCCTTCGACGATGAACGCATGCTTGACGCCTTTCATGCCTTTGATCGCGTCGAGGTTCGCGCTGACAGCTTTGCCGCCATACACCGGGCATTTATGAAACACGGCATACAGCATTCCCGGCACGGTCACATCAATGCCATAAATCGGCTTGCCCGTTACGATGTCTTTGTTGTCTACACTGCCCATCGGCTTGCCGATGATTTTGTAATCTTTCGGGTCTTTGAGCTTGAGTGTTGCCAAATCTGGCACGGGCAGTGCCGCTGCTTTAGCAGCCAGTTCGCCGTAACCAAGCGAACGATTCGAGGCTTTGTGCAACACACGACCCGACGCGGTTGAGCATTCAGCTTCCGCGACGCTCCAGGTTTGCGCCGCAGCGGCAATCAACATCTGCCGCGCAGCCCCACCCATCTGGCGCATCGGTGTCCAGTTGCTGGGCGTAGCCGTGCTGCCGCCCGAAAATTGTCCGCCATATTTAGCATCAAGATCGGCGTGTATAACTTTCACGTCTTTCCAGTCCACATCTAATTCATCAGCGATCAACATCGGCAGCATGTTTTTGGAGTTTTGCCCGGTCTCAGGGTTCTTTGACGTAATCGTGACCAGGCCGTTAGACGCAATGCTGATAAACGAACTCGGCAATAACGCCGGAGCCGCACCGCGTCCGCCTTGTGCCAGAGCAGCGGTTTTGGGATAGAGACCCAAGAGCATTCCACCGCCAGCCAGTGTGCTGGCTTGTAAAAAAGAGCGACGATTCAGATTTACTTTAGTCATGGATTCTCCTTATTTTTTGTTGCCGTTTGTGGGTAACAAGCTCGCGCCTGCGCGGGTCGCGTTGGCTGCGGGTTTGGTCGCCGGTTTAGCCGCTTTGTTAGAAGCAGTCATCTCTGCCGCTTTGTGAACCGCCGCGCGAATGCGCAGATAGGTTCCGCAGCGGCACAGGTTGCCATCCATCGCGGCGTCAATGTCGGCGTCAGTGGGCTTGGGCTTTTTCGCCAGCAACGCGCAAGCCGACATCATCTGCCCGGCTTGGCAATAACCGCATTGCGGTACGTCAAGGTCTTGCCAGGCGACTTGCACCGGATGCGTGCCGTTGGGCGAAAGGCCCTCAATCGTCGTGATAGATTTATTCGCCGCTGCCGATGCGGGCGTGATACAAGCGCGCGTCGGCTGTCCATTGACGTGAATCGTACACGCGCCGCACAAGCCCATGCCACAGCCGAACTTCGTGCCTTTCAGGTCGAGTTCGTCCCGCAAAAACCACAGCAG
>JANNUY010000931.1:0-1185 GCA_031414155.1 Acidobacteriota bacterium | reverse complement strand
AAAAGCGCGAGAGCGTGTGAATGCCGTGCGCTTCGCCTACGCCGGTGTAAATCTCAACCGGATTGAGCGTCTGTTTGAATACCTTGCGCATCGAGACGAGGCGTTCGCCGCCTTGTTGTTCGATTTCCTGCGGCGAGTTGACGCGTACATCACGCATGAAAAGACCGTTCTGCACTAAAAACTGCGGCGTTCCGTATGCCAATACGGTTGTGGCTCCCAGTTCAAAAAACTTTTCCCAGAGCGGCGCTGACTGTGACAACTGGGTTGGCGTTGGTTGAGCCGTTGCGGCGGGCAGGCTTCGATTGCGCCATTGGGTGATGCCAAGCATGAAAGTCATGCCGATGATGAAGGCCGCGAGAATTGGCCCCCACGCCGGAAAATGCCACCGCGACGATCTGGCAACTGTTGGTAGCGCGGGAAGTACGGTCTTGGCCATCACTGATTCAGTGAGTGGAATCAAGGCCTGAGCGGTATCAACCGCGAGCGCTGCCACTCGCGCCAGGGAAGTTTCGCGCGTGTGAAAGACCGTCACATAGCTACCTTTAGGCAATTCAATGACAATTTCGTCCGACAGCCCCTCTTCGGCGTAATAGCCGGCCAGTTTTTTGCGCAACATTCCCGCCTGCACGCGCACGACGGCATCAATCGCCGGATTAAAATCTTCGCCGCGATGAAAGACTTCACGACCGATTAGAGATTCTTTGAGTTCGCTCTCAAGGCCAGCCAACGTTTTGGTGATGGCATGCCGCAAAAATTTGTCGAGCGTTCTTGTCTGCCGAAAGTGACGACTGGCAAGCACACGCTCCATTTGTGCGAGGATGGACTCAGGGGGAAAGTTTTGCCGCGTAGGTTCAGGGGTAAGTTGATGCATCTTGTTTGACCTCCAAACACTTGAAAAAGCAGGTTAACGGTGACGCCAACAATGTGCCTTAACGGTTAAGAAACCTGCTTAACCTATAAGAATTGCGTAATTTGGCGTAAACACTCACCATCAAACTGGTGGGGCTATTGATTGTCTGCTCGCCCACGCCAACGCCGCTAATTTTGCTGGGTTAAATTTCATACAGACACAGCGTTCACGACGTACGCAAAGTATAAAGCAGATCATTGACCGTGTCAGATGCTCATCATCTGGACATAGACAAAGTGCGGCAAGTGCCCTCCCAACATTTCAGGAGAATTAAC
>JANNUY010000930.1:0-1758 GCA_031414155.1 Acidobacteriota bacterium | reverse complement strand
GTATCCCACATATTCGGGCGCTTCGGCCCGTTCGCTCCGCCCAACATCCAGGAGCCGTTGCCTTTGGTGTGAATGCCGTGCTGCCCGATGTTGTAGCCGTGATCGCTGGCGAAAATCACATTCGTCTTGCGCGTCAAATCGAGTTGATCGAGTTGCGCGAGCAAACGTCCGAGATTGCGGTCAACGGAATGAACGCTCGCGTAATACTCCCGGTAAAAGCGTTTAGTTTGCGCGGCGTCGAGTCCTTTGAACGCGGGAATCGCTGGGTCGAGATTTTTGAACGGCTCGCTGTCTTCTGTCGGCACAGGCGCGTAAGGCGTATGCGGTGCGCGAAAGTGCAACAGCAACGCGAACGGTTTGGCTTGGTTCGTTTCGACAAAACGCATCGCTTCATCGGTCAGCAAATCAGGCAGCGAGCCTTTCAGCTTGGTCTCTTTGCCATTCATCTCAAGCGTAGGGTCAATCGGCTGATTGCCTCCGCCTAGAAAACCATAGAAATGATCGAAGCCGCGTTTGGTCGGATGAAATTGCGGCGTCGAACCCAAATGCCACTTGCCGATCAATGCCGTGCGATAGCCGTGCTTTTGCAACACCGCAGGCCACGTCGTCGCCGTCGCGGGCAAGCCTAATCCGGCAGCGTCTTCGTTCGGCGCAATCCAGTCGGTGATGCCAACTTGCGTGCCGTAAAGGCCGGTCAGGAAGCCTACGCGACTGGGCGAACACACGGGCGTAACGGTGAAAGCATTGCGAAACAGCGCGCCTTCTTTGGCGATGCGATCCATGTTCGGCGTGATGGATTCGCGGTTGCCATAAGCGCCTATCGTCCACGGAGCCTGATCGTCCGTCATCACGTAAACGATGTTCAGCTTTTCGTTTTGTGCCTGCGCCGCAGGCCAACAACTCAACGCGACAACCAGCGCCAGCAACCACGTAAGTTTGGCTTTCATAAGATTCCCTTGTAGTTTTGAGATGAACTGCGCGCGCAATCTGGCGCAGAAAATTCGCCAAGTCAAAAAAGGATTATTCATCAATGTTCACACGCCGAAACTTTCTTGCCGGAGCAATGGCTGCGCCGTTGTTCGCTACTGCTTCCACCGCGCAAACGAAACCACTCATTCGCCCGCGCCGCTTGCAACCGGGCGATACGGTCGGACTGATTACGCCTGCCACGTTCGTGAGCGACCCCGACGCACTCATCAAAGCCGAACGCACGATCAAACATTTCGGCTGGCGTGCGAAATGGGGCAAGTCCGTCGGTAAAAAGTCTGGCTATTTCGGCAACCCCATCAACGAACGTCTTGATGACTTGCACGCGATGTTCCGCGACCCCGAAGTCAAAGCCGTGTTTTGCGTACGCGGCGGTTATGGCGCGCAACATTTGCTCGACCGGATTGATTACGACTTGATTGCGCGCAATCCGAAAATCTTTGCGGGTTACAGCGACATCACCGCGTTGCATCTGGCGATTCACAAAAACACGGGACTCGTCACCTTTCATTCACCCGTACCCGTTTCGGCTTTCACCGATTACACGCAAAAGCATTTCGTGCCCGCCATGACCGAAACCAAGCCGCTGGGTGTGCTGACCAATCCGCCGGAATCGAACAAGCTGCGGCCTGCGCACACGCTGCGCGCCGTGCGTCCGGGCAAGGCGACCGGGCGTTTGATCGGCGGCAACCTGACCTTGATCTCGACGCTGATGGGTACGCCTTATGAGCCTGATACGCGCGGCGCGATTTTCTTTATCGAAGACGTAGG
>JANNUY010000929.1:0-4855 GCA_031414155.1 Acidobacteriota bacterium | reverse complement strand
CATCTATGACGTGTGCGTCGTCGGCTCTGGCGCTGCCGGTGGCGTCGTCGCCATGCAACTCGCCGAACGCGGCGCTTCGGTCGTCGTACTCGAAGCGGGCAAGTGGGTCGAACCGCAAAAAGAATTTTACAGCCATACGATGCCTTATGAATTGCCGAAAAATGGCAAGGGTTGGGATCCGCGCAAGCACTTGCAAGTTGATCGCACGAAAGAGCCTTTTACCAAGGAAGGGAATTACCAACGCTTCGATCACTTCTTGTCGAAAGCCGTAGGCGGCAAGACCTTGCTGTGGGCGGGTTTGAGTTGGCGCAACAGCACGTACGACTTTGCTTCGTGGCCGATTCGCTATGAAGAACTCGCGCCTCATTATGACCGGATGGAGCGGATGATGGGCGTGTCGGGCAGCTACGACAAGCACCCGAACGTACCTGACGGCATCTTTCAAAAACCGCTGGCTTGGAACTGCGCGGGTTACGAGATTCAAAAGGGCTGCAACAAGCTCGATTCGAAAATGTTTCGGATGATTACGGCGCGCAAGGCGCTGTTGACTGAACCGCTGCAAGACAAGAATCCGAAAAATCGTCCGGTCTGTCATTACTGTGGTAATTGCATGCGCGGTTGCGACACGGAATCGAAATACACATCGGCGAATACGGCGATGCCACGCGCGTTGGCAACGAGCAAATGCAAATTGATTCTTTATGCCAATGCCGCCGAAGTCGTGATGAGCAAAGACGGCAAGCACGCGATCGGCGTCAGGTATTTCGACGCACGTACGCGCAAGAGTTATGAAGTGCGCGCCAAACACGTCGTGCTGGCTTGCGGCGCGATTGAATCGGCGCGCTTGCTGTTTAATTCATAGTCGAATCACTTTCCCACTGGCCTCGCCAACTCAAGCGGGCTGTTGGGCAAGAATCTCATCACGCATACGTCGTCGAGCGTGCAGGGTTATTTGAAACAGTTGGAAGGCCAGGAAGTCTACAACGATGATGGCACTGAGAGCAGCCACGCTTACATCGCGTCGTTTTATTACGACAAACCCAACCCGAATTTCCCGAAGGGCTATCACATCATCATTGATTCGGGTTCGCGAGTGTTCAAAGGCAATGGAGGCTTTGCGATGAACATGCCCGGCTTTGGCTCGTCGTTCAAACAAGCCGTGCGCACGCGCAGCACCGGCCTGATTAGCATGTATTCGCAAAACGGAATGATTCCTTCGCCGGACAAGTTCATGGAACTCGACCCGACGGTGAAAGATGTTTACGGTCTGGCCGTGCCCAAAATCCATTTCAGCATGACGACCGAAGATCAGGCGACTCACCGCGATGCGCTTGAAAAAATTGCGACGATTATCGAAGCGTCAGGCGGCGTCGTAACCAACGTCAACGAGTTCAATGGCGTAGACAGCGTTCACTGGGTTGGTACGGCGAAGATGGGCAACGACCCGAAAACGTCGGTGTTGAACACTTATCTGCAAAGTCACGACGTGCCGAACTTGTATGTCGCGGATGGCAGCGGCTTCATTGATTTTTCTGAAAAAAATCCGACGTTGACCGTGATGGCTTTGGCGTCGCGGTCAGCAGATCACTTACACGAAAGGCTAAAAGGCCGCGTGGCCTAACCATTATGAATCGTCGTGATTTTCATTTGCTGTTCAAGGTTTGCTTTTGCGCCTTCTGGCTGGCGAGTTTGCCAGCGGCGTTAAGCGCGCAAGCCAAAGCATATTTTCCGCCAGCGGGCACCTGGGCTAAGAAATCTCCGCAATCATTGGGGCCATCATTGGGAATGGATGCGGCCAAGCTGGCGGCGGCGATTCGATTCGCGCAAGCCAACGAGACGAAACGTCCGCTGGATTTATCTGATCAGGAGCGCGTCTTTGGTTCGCTGTTGGGTTCGATGCCTACGCAACGGGCGCACACGAATGGCATCGTCATTTATAAAGGCTATGTCGTAGCCGAGTTTGGCGATACGTCGTTTGTTGATCCGACTTATTCAGCAGCCAAAAGCATGCTGTCTACGATTGCGGGTGTCGCCGTGCGTGATGGCAAGCTGATCAATCTGGATGATTCGGTCAGCAAGCTAATTCATGATGGCGGTTATGACACCCCGCACAACGCGCAAGTAACCTGGCAGATGCACTTGCAGCAGGAGTCGGAATGGGAAGGCGAAATGTGGGGCAAGCGCCATGACTTTGTCGGGCGGCTCGCGTTTGGCGAAGGCGAACGCAAGCCGCGCGCGTTGCAAACGCCCGGCACGTTTTATGAATACAACGACGTGCGCATCAATCGTTTTGCGCTGTCGTTACTGCGCGTCTTTCAACAGCCGCTGCCTGACATATTCCGCACGGAAGTGATGGACGTGATCGGCGCTTCTAACACGTGGAAGTGGATTCCTTATCACAATAGTTACGTTGAAGTGGCAGGGAAGCGAATGCCTTCGATGAGCGGCGGCACGCGCTGGGGCGGCGGAATGTGGATCAACTCGTGGGACTTGGCGCGCTTCGGTTATCTGTGGTTACGTGGCGGCCAGTGGAACGGCAAACAGATTGTTCCGCCAGCGTTTGTGAAAGCGGCGATTACGCCCAGCCAGCACGGGCCTGATTACGGTTATCTGTGGTGGCTCAATACGCAGGGGAAAAATTATCCGGGCTTACCGACCAATGTGTTCGGCGCACGCGGCGCAGGTAGCAACACCGTAACCGTTTCGCCCGATCACGACCTCGTCGTTGTGTGGCGCTGGCACGCAGGCAACGAAGCTGAATTCGTGAAGCGTGTGATTGCGGCGATTCGCAAGTGAGAAAGAAATCAAACAGCAGAATGAAATGAAAGAGCCGATGGTTGTAATAACCATCGGCTCTTTGTTTGAGATTTGGTTGTGTCGGTTAAGGTTTGGCGACAGGTTTGGCTTCCGCCGACTTGGTTTCAGCGGGTTTGGCACCTTCTGCCGTCTTAAGCCTGAGCGAACGCGCGATCACATCGGTTTGATTGCGCAAGCTGGGCAACGTCGTAGTGCGTCCGGTAAAGCGCAGCAGATAAACCGTCGTGTCGTTGACCCGCACGTAATAGTTGCGCCCCGTCATCGGTTGGTTCGCCGTGTTTTTGTAGTCATAAATCGCAATCGCGCTCATGCGATTGCCGATCAGGAAGTTTTCGATCTTCGGCGTCGTGATGCCCGTGATAAAACGCAGGCTTTCGTTTTCGTCTTTTTTGGCGACCGCGAGAGTTTCGGCTTTGGGGTCTATGTTTTCGATGACGCGAATTTTGAGCGCGCCGTTTTCGCGTATGCCGTAAACGATCTGTACGTCAGACTTGCCCGTTACCTTGTCCTGATTGACGACGAAAAGCCAGCCTTTCGGGAGTTTTAGTGAATACTTGCCATCGGGATCGTCAAAGTCTGTGAGTTCCTGAGCTTGTTGCTTGGGCGCGATGCCACCTAAACAAACCAGCCACATCATCCATAAAAACAAAGTGCTAATGCGTAGCGAACGAATCATTGTGCCTTCTCCTTCCAGTTGATTTTGCCGCCCACGCCGGGGGCAATCAACGCTTTGAACGTTTCAGCATTCAGAGCTTTCGCCAAAACTTGTTTTTGCAACGTGATTAACTCGGCAATGCCGCCCTCGGCGGCGTCGAGCATTTCGTCTTGCCGAGCGCGGTCAAAGGGTTCGGTTTCCGCCGTGCCCTGAATTTCTACGAAACGTCCGTCGCCCGTGCAAATGACGTTCATATCAACTTCGGCTTTCGAGTCTTCGCTGTAATTAAGATCAAGCAAGACTTGGTCTTTGATGACGCCTACGCTGACCGCCGCGATGAAATCACGAATGGGTGCGCGCAAGATTTTGGCCTCGTCCATGCTTTTGGTTACGGCCAGCATTAGTGCGATGAATCCGCCCGTGATCGAAGCTGTGCGCGTACCGCCGTCGGCCTGCAATACATCGCAATCCAGAGTGATCGTGCGTTCGCCGAGCGCCGACATATCAACCACTGAACGCAGGCTGCGTCCGATCAGGCGTTGAATTTCCTGTGTACGGCCTGACGGGCCGTTGCGGTTTTCGCGTTGCGTACGCGAATCGGTTGAACGCGGCAACATACTGTATTCAGCCGTCACCCAGCCTACGCCTTTGCCCTTGAGAAACGGCGGCACGCGCTCCTCGACCGACGCCGTACACAGCACGCGCGTATCGCCCATCTCGAATAACACTGAGCCTTCAGCCCACTTGGTGAAATTTGTCGTCACACGCACGGGGCGCAAGTCCAGTGCGCTGCGTCCATCAGTTCGTTTTAGGTCTGTCATTTCGTTTTAATGCATCAGCAACTGTGTTAGTAGCCCGCGCGTTAGCAAGGGCTGCATTGGCAATGCGCTTGTACTGCCGAAGGGTGAGCTTTCAATGCAGCCCTTGCTAACGCGCAGGCTACTGACACTCAGCCAATTTCTACAGCTTCCAGATGCGCGAGTGGCTCGCCGAAGATGCGCTCGGCGATGCGCGAAAAACGACTGGCCGCATCAGTCACGTAAAATCTTTTTGTCCCTGCCGCCGCCTGTTCGTTCAATAACTCACGTTCGCGCAATAACGTTTCGACTTCCGCCGCCGTCGCTTCAGCGGAATCAACTAACGTGACGCCTTCGCCCATCAATTCGGCAATCACGGGTTTCAACAACGGATAATGCGTGCATCCTAACACAAGCGTATCTATTCGCTGGTCGTGCAAGCCGCTCAGATATTTTTCAGCGATCAAACGCGCGATGGGCGAATGAAGTTCGCCTTCTTCGACCAACGAGACAAATAGCGGGCAGGCTTGTTGAACGATTTCAACGTCAGCGCGCGCTTCGTGAATGCCGCGCACGTATGCACCAC
>JANNUY010000928.1:0-4561 GCA_031414155.1 Acidobacteriota bacterium | reverse complement strand
GTTTAAGATCGGATCGCAATCGCCGCTCACCACGATCAACAGCGAACGCGTGATGGCGCGCGCCGGTGAACCGCTGTCGGTGGCGGTGAAATTCACCGTGAAGTTGGCGATCTGGTTAAAGGCAGGCGTCCACGTGAACGTGCCGTTGACCGGATTGCCCGGCGTAGTCATAAAGGTCGAGCCTTCCGGCAAGCCGGTCGCCGACAGTGTTACCGTTTGCGGGTCGGGATCAGTCGCGGTCAGCGCCAGCGTGAATTGCTGGCCGACCGGAATCGTACGCACACCCGGCACGATGAATTCGGGATCGCGGTTGAAATCAAGCACCGTGATGCGCACCGTGCGCTGCACAAGTGAGCCGACATCAGCGCCGTCCTGCACCGAGAACACTGCATCATAAACGCCACTCTGGTTGAAATTCGGCGTCCAGGTGAACACGCGCGCCACCTGATTGCCCGTCGCCGTTTGCGGACTCATCGCAGAGTTCGGCGGCAAAGCAACCGGGTTGATCGCCAACGTTTGATTCGTACAGCCTTGTGTCGCCGTCACCGTGAATTGCACCTGTTGGCCTTCGGTCACACTCACCGCAGCGGGAACCTCCAGCGTCGGCAACACCGTCACGTTATTGACGAGAACGAAAAGTTGCCGCGTTTCGCTGCGCACGGGCGTGCCGTTATCGGTGGCCGTGAAGCTCACGTTATAACCGCCCGATTGAGTACAACTCGGCGTCCAGTCGAAAACCCCCGTCGTCGCGTTGAAGGTAGCGCCGGTCGGCAAATTGCTTGCACTCAACGTCACCGTTTGGCCTGGATCAGGATCAGTCGCACGAATGGTGATATTCAGGTTCTGGCCTTCGTTCACCGTCGGCGAAGCAGGTAGGATCAGTGATGGCGCGCAGTTTTGATCTGTCACCGTAATCGTCACCGACCGCGCATCGCTCAACGGCGTAGGCGTGCCGTTGTCAATCGCCACGAACGTTACCGTATAAGTTCCCGCCTGTATGCAACTCGGCGTCCAGACAAAACGGCGTTCGTTGTTCAAGAAGTTCGCGCCGCTCGGCAAGCCATTGGCATTGACCGTCAGCGTTTGCCCCGCATCAACGTCCGTCGCTGTCACGGTAAAAGACAACTGCTCGTTTTCTTTCACGGTTTGCGCAGGCGGTACGGTCAGCACGGGCGCATCATTCACAGCATTGACGGTGATCGCCACGACCGCATTGGCGCTTTCGACTTTGCCGTCGCTCACGCGGAACGTGAAATTATCCGGCCCGTTGTAATTAGCATTCGGCGTGTAAAGCAGGTAAGGCGGCTGTCCGCTCAAGCGTCCGTTGGTCGGTTGCGTGTAAATGTAACGCAGCGGATTTCCGTCAGGATCGCTCGCCTGTAACGTGATGGCGCGCACAGTGTCTTCGTTGAGTGTCACCGTTTGCGAAGTAGCTGAAGGCGCGCGATTCGACGCGGGATTAAACGCATTCAACAACAACGCTGGCGTAATCATCGTCGTGCCGCCCGGACGCACGACGGAATTAGCCACTAAGCGTTGTACCGAATCATTCGTGCCGTCCAACCGGAATTGGCTGGCTTCAACGATGAAGCTGTCGTTAGCGTTTGCCACCGGCACGTTGCGCAACACGAAAGCGCCGTCGCCATCGGTGAATCCAGCTTGGCCGCGTACGTTGACGAGCGCGCCGACCGAAGGAACTTCAGCGCCAGTGCTGCCAAATTCGACTACGCGCCCCGTGACCACCGTCACGTTTTGCGGCGGCAAGGTTACGAAATAAACACCACCGGTCGTGATCGCACGCGCACCGGTCTCGATGCTCGAACGATCAGCCGAAACCGTCGCTGCGCCAATGTCTGTGAATTCGCCCGTGCCGCCTTCGCCTTGCTGATCAAGGCGATACAAACGAAACACCGTGCCCGGCGCGAGGTTGTCAGCGTTCGGGAAATTCAATTGACCGCCGGGATTGATGCGCGCGTCCATCGGCGTGATTTGAACAATGCGCGAACTCGAAAGCCCCATCGGGAAACGTTGCGGCGCGCGGCAATCCTGCACTTGCGCAAACGCTAACGCGCCTAACACCGAACCATCGCCCGCTTGCGCCGTGGCTCCGGCTTCCAGCCGAAAGCTGCCAATGCCCGCGCCCGTGTTGTCGGTCGTGCAACCAAAGACATTCAGCGTCAGCAACAATTCGCCGCTGCCCAAACTGCCTGCCGAACCATTCGGCATCTGCATAAACAACGGAGTCGCCAGACGATTATCGCGCTTGGCTCCGACCTCAAAGCGTCGCGTCACCGTACCGAAATTCTGATAGCCGCTCAGGCCTTGCGCCGAAAATTGCAGCGTCACTTGAAATACGTTCGATGCGGCGTTCGACGTAATCGGCAACACGAACGAGCCATCAGCTCGTGTCGTCGCCTGATCGCTCGAACCCGCCGCACGTACGATCACACCTGCCAAGGGTTGGCGTTCGGTTGATTGCACTACGCCACTCACCGACGTGGCGATTTGCAGCGCATTCATCGTCGTGCGTTCGCCATTCGCCGTCATCACGCTGACACGTCCGGTCTCAACGCCGTAAGGCAATTGCACCGTCAAGCGATCTGCCGTCGCCGCCGTCACCACCGCAGGCAAAGCGCCGATGCGCACTTTGTTCGCCGTAAAGTCTCCGGTAAAAAACGGCCCGCCCGTCAGCAAAACTGTTTGGCCCGCCAACACTGGCGTCGCCGCCGGTTCATTAACTTGCGGCGGTGTGAAACCCGGCAACCCATTGAGTTCGAGATCAACCACGTTGGTCGAACGCGCGCCGCTTGTTTCGGCAATGAACAAAGTCAAATTGACCAAACCGCGCCCTGCCAACCGGCTGCGTAATTCGCCGCGATTGATCGGGCCGAGGTTCACTTGGTCTAAGCCGATCAACTGGCCTTGCGCTCCCGCATAAGCGACCGGCACGGGCAAGCCGCCCAAGCGCGCCGTCACGTCGCTTTGCGCGTTGCGTCCGCGCCAACCGGTTCCGAACAACACTAAATACACTTCGTCGGTGTCAGAACTCACGTCAATCGGCTCAGTCACGAAGCGATTGAATTGCGTATCGAAACGTCCTACCCGCGATAAGGTTTGCGCGCCGTTCGGCGCTGCGCGTAAGGCCAGCCCTGAAGGTACGCCACGTCCCGTCGCACTCGACGTAAAGATGCCCGGCCCAATGCGCCCGATTTGCACGCGTCCGCGCGACACGATGTTATCGCCGTTGGTGACGATGACTTCCGCTTCGCCTAACGCTGTGCCCGCCGGAATCGCCAGATTGATTTGAAACGGCGAAACGAAAAACAAACCTGCTTGCCGCTCGGTTCCCTGGCTGTCACGGATGCGTACCGAAGCACCAGCCAATGACGTAGGCAGCGGATTGCTTCCGCCTGCCTGAATGCGCGGTGCCAAATTCGCGCCAAAAACGGCCACGATGGAATCGGGCGCGACTGGCACTTCGTAATTAGCCGCCGACACTGCTGCGACGGTTGAGACCTGCAAGTCGTCAACGACTGAAGCGCGCACCGCTGGCGCAGCGTGCGGTAACACATACCAACCAAGCCCGCCGATGAGGGCGAGCATCAAGAGAAGACGCGATTTCATAGTTAAGGCGTTAAGGGTGGCATTGGCGCGAACGCCAACGTGGGCAAAGAGTTGCTCCAAAAACTGGCTGCCATTGGGCAACGACATAGGCACCTCCGTGTACCGTATAGCCCGCATCCGCCATGCGCACGTCTTGCTCATTCCTTGAGTCGCAAGCACACACAGCAAACCATCAGGCTTAAATTGGGGGAGAGACTGGGTGGGCAGCCTTCCGCGTCGTGTGTAGCACGGGTCAAACTTCTTCCCGTGCCGTTACTTTTTGCTTCAGCGTGTTAAAACCTCTATCAACAAGACTCCCTCAGCAAAAACAGTTGAGCGGTTTCCTCACCGCTACGCGAAAAGTCCTTTGAAAAAGCTTTAGGTAGGTGGTCAGGCACGATGCACGCTAGTTGCGCAACTTGCCAATCCGCACAAACCAAATATGGCTCACACGGGATAATGACCAGAAATAAGGGCACTGCACTGTCGGGATTTGCGGCCTTAGCGACGGTAGGGTCGGACGTAAAACGTTAAGGCGTTACTACGATATTGCTAAATTTATGAAGAGTGGCTCTTGCCTATGCTCTCTCACCTATCCCGGCACCATTAGTTCAAGATGAAAGTTATAACGCCGTGAACGATTCTGATGTGGCCTCTAAAAACTCGCTCACGAATCAATTACCTCGTCGTCGGTTCTAAAAGACTGAACTGACAACGGGGCGTAATCTACGCTGCGTCGCCTGACTCGTCAATATGTTGTTTTCATTCACCGGCATTTTCCAGCCAGACAAACTGCAAAACCTGCTCGCGCTAATCACTTTCTTACTGCTCTAGTGCCGGGGTTATAGCACTGCTGGTTGGCAGTGCGCCCGATAGACGGCATTTTTAATCTTGCGGTTGCCTGACCGAAAAGAATTCCAGTGGCTAGTAGTCAGGGTTCACGACATCGTGGACTGAT
>JANNUY010000927.1:0-13793 GCA_031414155.1 Acidobacteriota bacterium | reverse complement strand
TGCTCACCGCCGAACGCACCGCGTTGAACTTCTTACAGCAACTATCCGGCATCGCTACGGTGACGCAGCAATACGTCGCGGCGATTGCGGGTACGAGCGCCAAAATCGTAGACACGCGCAAGACGACGCCGGGCTTGCGGATGCTCGAAAAATACGCCGTGACCTGCGGCGGCGGACACAATCACCGGCTCGGCCTCGACGACGGAGTACTCATCAAAGATAACCACATCGCCCTCGCAGGCGGCGTCACCGAAGCCGTCCGCCGTGCGCGCGAAGCCGTCGGCCACCTGCACAAAATCGAAGTCGAAGTCGCCAACCATGAACAACTGCGCGAAGCCCTCGCCGCTAAAGCCGACATCATCATGCTCGACAACATGACGCCCGATCAGGTGCGCGAATCCGTCGCCATCATTAACCAACACGAACCGACCGAACGCCGTACGCTGACTGAGGCTTCGGGCGGCATCACACTGGCGAATGTACGCGCTTATGCCGAAGCGGGCGTAGATTTGATTTCGATTGGCGCACTGACCCATTCGGCTCCTTCAGTGGATATTAGTTTTAAGATCAAAACCGCCTGATTTGATTGCAGATTGCGGAATGCGGATTTCGCTTCCTCTTTTTTCGCTGTGCCTCAATGCAAAACGAAACGCCATCCATCTCAATAATCCGCAATCCGCAATCCGCAATCCGCAATTGGACGCTTCATCAATTCGCCACGCTTGGCTCGACCAACGACTACTTAAAAGAATTGACCGACGCGCCTGAACTCACCTGCGTCACTGCCGATGCGCAAACCGCCGGACGCGGACGCCGTGAGCGCGCGTGGGTTTCGCTACCGGGCGAAGGGCTTTATCTGTCGGTGTTGCTGCGTCCGAACAGCGCGCAAGGCAACGTCGCACTTATCAGCTTGCTCACCGCGATTGCCGTCGCTGAAACGCTGGCCGAATACCGCGTCGCCGGACTCGACATCAAATGGCCGAACGACGTGTTGATCAACGAACGCAAGGTCTGCGGCATATTGGTCGAAGGCGCGAGCAGCGGTGCGCAAGCCTTGCGCCTCATCATTGGCATCGGCGTCAATCTCAATCACCAAGCCTTTCCGGCTGAAATCAGCGAGACGGCGACCTCATTGTTTTTGCAGTTGGGGCAAACCGTGAACGTGGCGGAGTTTCGTGATCGCTTGCTCGCGCGGCTGGCACATTGGTACGCGCAATGGCAGCAGGGTTACGCGGCATTGATCGTCACGCGCTGGCAGGCGCTTTCGAGTTACGCGCAGGGGCAGGAAGTCACAGTTACGCTGGATGACGAAGTGATTGAAGGCGTCACCGCAGAACTAACCAAAGACGGCGCGTTATTAGTGCGAACGGTTGCGGGAGAAATGCGAACGATTCTTGCAGGCGAGGTTACGCGCTTGCGCAAGGGTGAAATTGCCACAGAGACACAAAGACACAGAGTCAGTTAGCAATGGAGAAGTTATTCTTTGATTCGTATCGCTTTGAATGCCTGAAACTATTCTCACTCACTATAAATCTCTGTGCCTCTGTGCCTCTGTGGCAAAATTTATTCACCTGATAGACACATCCGAACTCGCACGCTAAGATGCCGGCCGTCGTCAAAAGATATGTGTGATCCCACCGCAGGCGCACGGCAATGACGACCCGATCAGCCGCTGAGATTGATGTTTCACGAGCAGTAAACTTGACCCACAAAGCTACGTCGCGCGATCCCCGAAGCCGCGCTACGACGCTCTTTCTTTTGCGGCATGAACTATTTTAATTATTTCTCTGAAATCGAAAACGAATTCGTAAAGCGGCGCGGCAGCCACTTGCTGGTGTCGCCGCTTGACTGGTCTTTGATCGAAAACTGGAAGCAGCGCGGCGTACCGCTGCACGTCGTCTTGCGCGGCATCAACTCGTCGTTTGATGGCTATGACAAGCGGCTACAGCGCGGGCGCAAGGTCAATACGCTGTTCTTTTGCCAGCAGGAAGTCGAAGCGATCTTTCTCGATCACACGGCTGCCCACATAGGCGCAAACGGCAACGGCAACGTAGAACAAAAGGCGGAAGAAGACGCTTCGCCGTTCAGCGTGAAGCGCGTGCTGGAATACGCGCAAGAACAACACAAGTTGCTTGATGGATTGAATCGCGCGCACGAAAACGACTGGCCGCTCGCCGAAGTTTTTGGACGCGCCGCCGCCCGCTTGCAAGAAATCATCGCGGCGCTGAACAAGTCGTCGGCCTTTAACGCCGAAGCGCTCGAAACTGATTTGACGCTGATCGAAAACGTCATTCTTGAAGGGCTGAAACAATGCGCCGACGCCGAGACCTTGAAGACGCTCGAAAAAGATACGAACAAACAAATGCGCGCTTACAACGACAAAATGGAAGCCGCCGTGTTTGAACAGACGCGGCAAAATTATCTCGCGCGCCGCTTGCGCGAGACTTATCGCGTACCCCGTCTAAGCCTGTTTTATTTGAACTAAGATGACTGCTTCTGGCGAACAATTCGCGCCTGCGCTCACCCTGGGTGACGTGGTTGAAGTGCAAATCGAAAAGCTGGTATACGGCGGCGATGGCTTGGCGCGCTTTGGCAAGCAGACCGTTTTCGTACCGCTCGCCGCGCCGGGCGACCGTTTGCGCATTCGCATCACGCAATGCGAACGCAATTTCGCACGCGGCGTGATCGAAGAAATTCTCGAACCGTCAGCCTCGCGCCGTAAGCCTCCATGCGTGCATTTCGGTCAATGCGGCGGCTGCCAGTTGCAACACCTTGAACTCGCTGCCCAACACGCCGCCAAGGCTGAGTTCGTACGCGAATCGTTGCGCCGGTTGGGACAAATCGAATGGACGAAAGAGATTCCCGTACGCGCGGCGGATGAGTTCGGCTATCGCTCGCGCGCCGAAATCAAAGTGCGCCGCGACCTTAAAGACCGCGTACACATTGGCTATTACCGGGCAAACACGCACGAGATTTGCGAAGTGCGCGATTGCGCGATCCTGTTGCCTTCGCTTAATCGTGAATTGCAACGCTTGAACGACGAACCCGCGCTGATTCCTTATGGCGCAACGCGCGTACATTTGACCGCAGGCGACGATGCCACATTCATCACACCCGCTACCGGCGAAGACGCTAAAGCACAAGAGATAGACGAGCAAGGCACGGCGCATCAAGACATCGCGGGGATGCGTTATGAATTCGGTGTGCGTTCCTTTTTTCAAGGCAATCGGCTGTTGGTCGAGTCGCTCGTTTCAGAGGTCGTCGCCAACACCAGCGGCAAATTGGTCATTGATCTCTATGCCGGTGTTGGATTATTCGCGCTGCAACTGGCGCAGCGTTTCGCGCAAGTCGTTGCCGTCGAAGGCAGCAAACTTTCAGCCGCACACGGTGTCGCCAACGTCAAAGCCAACCACATCTCGAACGTACATTTCGACGGCCTCTCAGTCGAAGCGTGGCTGAAACACAAAAGCGCCGAATGGTCGCGCCCCGATTTAGTCGTACTCGATCCGCCGCGCGCAGGCGCAGGTCTCACCGTCATCGAACGCCTCGCCGCGCTTGACGCTCCGCAATTGGTTTACGTTTCTTGCGATCCGGCAACATTGGCGCGCGATCTAAAAGCCCTACTCGGTTATGGCTATCAGTTAGACGCGGTGACGGCGTTTGACCTGTTCCCGCAAACCTTTCACGTAGAAACCGTCGCCAAACTTAGCAAGTAGCGTAAGCTGCCGAGCTTGCGCAGCATTGTCATTTAGCCCTTACATCGCAACGAACCGTTTTTTACGCAAACAGGCATCACGTTGTGCGCCTTACCGTCAATGCGTTCGATTGCCAGCAACGCAAGCTCGGCAGCTTACGCCACATTTCACTCATGCGCCGTCTTACCTTTTCACAAATCACCTTGCCGCAACAGCCGTTGGTATTTGTGTCATTGGCTTTCATCACAGGGCTGTGGTTCGCGTCGCGGCTGTCGTGGACGCCGCGCGCTTGGCTGAATGCTTTTGTCATCGTTTGGTGCGTCGCGTGGTTGTGCTGGCGGATGCAAGCCCGTGAGATCGTCGTCACCGGCCTGTTGCTGTTGGGTTTCACATGCGCAGGCGCAGGGCTGTGGGCCTTGCATGCGGCGCAAGTCGCGCCTTCGCGCGTCGTGCGTTTATTTGAACGCGGCGCGTGGCGCAAGGACGAACCCGTCGAACTCATCGGCACTCTCGCGCTGGCTCCTGAAGCCGCGCCGGGTCGTTTTTATCTGAGCCTCAACGTCGAACAACTTTCAACTTTAAGCCAAACGCATTCAGCCACTGGCACAGTGCAAATCGCCGCGCCGTTGCGCGATGACGCCGCGCGGCAAGATTACGCCGCGTTGCAATTAGATTACGGCACGCGCGTGCGAATGCTCGTCACGCTCAACCCCGGCGGAGGCTTCGGCAATCCCGGCGCACCCGAATTCGGCGAGATGTTGGAACTGCGCGGCGTTGATGCGACGGGCTGGGTGAAAAATCCGCTATTGATTGAACGCCTGGGCGAAGCGCCGCGCAATACACTGTTGTGGCGGCTTTATCATTGGCGCGCAGTCGCCATCAAGCGTTTGATTCAAACCAATCGCCAACCGGCGGCGGGCATTCTGGCGGCTTCGTTGTTGGGCAGCCGTTACTGGCTTGATCGTCGCGCCGCGCAAACCTTTCGCGAAGGCGGCACGTTTCACCTGCTCGTAATTTCGGGCTTGCACGTCGCAGTCATAGCAGCGGTCTTGCTGTGGCTCGCGCGGCGCGTGTGGCGTTCGCGCGTAACGCAACATCTCGTCGTCATCGCGTTGCTGTGGGCTTATACCGTAATGGTCGGCGCGCAACCTGCCATCACGCGCGCCTCTGTGATGATTACCATAGCCTTGCTCGGCCAATTGCTTTTCCGCCAGGCGTTGGGCGCGAACACATTGGCGGCGTCGGCGCTGGTGTTGCTGGCGTGGCAGCCGCGCGACCTTTTCAATCCGGGCTTTCAGCTTTCGTTCCTCACGGTGCTGGTCATCGTCGCGCTTGTCGCGCCGCTTTATGAACGGCTGCGACACATCGGCGCATGGGAACCATCGGCAGGCACGCCTTATCCACCGCGCGTGCCGCAAGCAATCAAACGTTTTGCAGAATTGCTGTTTTGGGATGAGCGCGACTACCGCGCTGAGCAAAAAGACGGCACGGTTAAATACCGCATTGAGAAATGGCGCGGCGCTCGTTGGCTCAATCGTGCGCGGCTACAAGCACCGTTGCGCTGGATCGTCGCCACCATCACGACGACGGTGGGCATTCAACTGGCGCTGTTGCCATTGATGGTCTTTCACTTTCATCGTTTCTCGATTGTCTCGCCGATAACAAATGTCATCGAAGGCATCTTGATCGGATTGCTGATGATCGTCGGCGCGGCTCAATTGATCGTTGGCGTATTCAGCACTACGTTGGCAATGTGGTTCAGCCCCGTCATTTATTGGCTCGGCAAGCTCACCGTCACGGCAGGTGAACAACCGCTCGCCTTGCCGCTCGCTCGCCTGCGCGTACCCGACTGGGGCGCGGGCGAACGTTATGTTTACGGTGGTTACTGGTTGCTATTCATCGTGCTGGTCGTAGTGCTTAATATTTGGCATCCGCTGCGGAAAGGCGATGCGGCGAATGACGGGTTGCGCAAACGTTACGGACGCTTCATCGCCATCGCCACGGTCAGCGCCATCCTGCTCATCAGCACGCTCATCATTGCGCATCCCTTCGCGCCGCATTTCACACCGGGGCGACTTGCTATCACCTTTCTCGACGTAGGCCAGGGCGACGCGATGTTGCTGCAATTTCCGCGCGGACAAACCATGTTGCTCGACAGCGGCGGACGGCTGGCTTATGCGATTGATAGTGACGAACCCAACGACGATCTGTTTCTAGAAGACCGCATCGGCATTGGCGAAGCCGCCGTGATGCCTTATCTGTGGCGGCTGGGTTTGCGGCGGCTGGATTACATTGCGGCCACGCACGCTGACAGCGACCACGTCGAAGCCTTTGGCGAAATCGTGCCGGGCTTCCCCGTCAGGCAGGCTTTCGCGGGCTTTGAGGGTTCAGCAGATTTGTTTTCGCGGGCGATTCATCAGCGCGGCATTCCGCTGCGCGTCGTGCAACGCGGCGCGAGCTTCGATTTCGACGGCGTGCAATGGCAAGTGCTGGCTCCCTTTGCTGACGGAATAGCTGACGGAACCGTCACTGACAATAACGCTTCGCTCGTGGTGCGCGTGCGTTATGGTCAACGGACGTTTCTGCTGACTGGCGACATCGAAAAAGAAACCGAGGCGCGACTGGTTCAGGAGGAACCCGATCTGCGCGCCGACGTGTTAAAAGTTGCGCATCACGGTTCACGCACGTCTTCGACCCATGATTTTCTGGCACGCATTAAGCCACAGCACGCGATTATTTCTGCCGCTGATCCAAGCCCGTTCGGACATCCGCACCCCGAAGTCGTCGAACGGCTGCGACACACGGGCGCGCGGCTGTGGGCGACGGGCCAATGCGGGGCGATTACGGTGTCCACTGACGGCAACGATTTGCAGGTCGGCACGTTCAAGCCTTGCTCCCCTGAGCAGCCCCGCTGAAGCCCTGATTACTGACTTGGCAACCGCTGCGGTTTTCGGTGTATGATGCGCCCCGTTTGACTTGGCGTAATGATCGCTCACAAAGCTCTCGATAAAGCCGGTTTCGTAATCCGGCTTCCCCGACTTAATTGCTGGTGAAAAGCAACGGCCTCTGCAAAGTATTATGCAGGCTGGCGCTCGCTGACTTTGAGCGGAGGCACACACGCATATGATTACCTGCCCACAATGCAGCACGGAAAATTTGAACGGCTCGACATTCTGTGACGAATGCGGCGCGAAACTCACGGCGGCAGTGGCTTCGGTGCGCGTTGCACCTGTACCAGTGCCACCTGCGATGCCGCCGCCGCCGCAGTTCGCCAACCAAAGCGTAGCGCCCAAACCCGCGACGCCTTTCGCGCCGCCGCCTGTCGTTTCACCGTCTGTAGGAGCGACTGGAGCAGGGACTGCGGTAGTAACGGGAAGTCAAAATGTGGCGAGTGCGGCAGGTTCTTCTTCTTCTGACAGTTTGCGCGCCACCGAGGCACGGGCCACTCGTATTGAAACTCGGGTCGAAAACCCGGTGGCAGGAAACTCTGCGAACGGTTTGAACGTACGCGCACGGCTGGTCATTCAACGCGGCGGACAACTCGGAAAAGAATTTCCGCTGACCGACAACGAATCGCTGATTGGCCGCTGGGACGCCGACGGCGGCATCTTCCCCGACGTGGATTTAGATCAGGACGACCCCGAAGCCAAGGTTTCGCGGCGTCACGCGCGCATTCATTGGCTGAATAATCAATACGCTATCGAAGACCTGGGCAGCACCAACGGCACGTTCGTCAATCGTGGCCCGCGCTTGCTGCCGGGCAATAAACAGAGTTTGAAGAACGGCGATGAAATCATCGTCGGCAAGACTTTTTTGAAATTAGTGACCCAGGGTTAAGCGCACATAGAAAAAGCGATCGGCTTTCTTCTGTAACCGTTTAACGCTCATCGGATTCGGCTATGCCATTTTGTTCTGAATGTGGCTTGCCCACCGCGACCGGTGATGTTTTTTGCGGCAATTGCGGAGCGATTCAAGAACACGGCCTTCCGGCTGTGCCTCCTGCTCCGGCAGTTCCGCCAACACCCCAGGCAGATGGGCAAACGTCCCTATTACCTATGAACGCTTCCGGCAATAACGCAGGCATTCAGCTTCCCCCCGGCACGCTGCTGGCGGAACGATACAAGATCGTTCGGCGCATCGGCGGCGGCGGTATGGGTTCGGTCTATCTGGCCGAAGACCAAAACCTCGCCAACCGCAAAGTCGCCGTCAAAGAAATGATCGAAATGTTCGCCGACGAAAATGCGCGAACCAAAGCCATAGATGATTTCAAACGCGAAGCTGAACTGTTGGCTCAACTCGATCATCCTTCGATTCCGACGATCTATCAGTACTTTTTCGACACGGCACACGGACGCTATTACCTCGTCATGAAATTCATTGACGGCGGCGACCTCGCGGCGCGCCAACGGGCGCTGGGCGGCAAAGTTGACGAACTCACCGTCACCAAATGGGGCATCGAAATTTGCGACGTACTCGATTACATACACTCGCAAAATCCGCCGATCATTTACCGCGACCTGAAACCCGCCAACCTGATGGTAGACGCGCGCACCAATCGCATTATGTTGGTTGATTTCGGCATCGCGCGTTTCGTCTCGCCTTCGGCCAAAGGCGTCACGGCCATCGGCACGATGGGTTACGCGCCGCCTGAACTGTTTGCCGGTAATGTCGAAGCCCGCTCTGACGTTTATTCGCTGGGCGCGACGATGTTCCACATGCTGACGGGCAATGATCCACAAGACAATCCGCTGTTGATTTTCGATTTCTCGAAAAATCCGCGCCCGCGCCAGATCAACGATCAACTCTCCAGCGAATTGGAAGATTTGATTTGCCGCTCGGTCGAATACAAACCCGAAAATCGCTTTGCTTCGGCGAAAGCCTTTGGCGAAAGCCTGATCGAACATGTCGCGCGCATACAAGGCAATGGCGCGGCGGCTTATTTTCAGGCCAAGCAATCATCGTCGCCGGTGTCTACGTTGACCTGCACGAATTGCGGGCGCGAACTCACGGTGGGCGATGTTTTTTGCGCACATTGCGGAGCGCGGCAAAAGACGACGGCGAAACTGGTCGTGCTGGGTACGACCGAAATCGGCGCGCAATTCATGCTTAATCTCGAAGGCGAAAGCCTGATCGGGCGCATTGATCCTAATCGCGGCATTCGCCCTGAAGTAGATTTATCGAAATATGATCCGGCAGCGCGGGTGTCGCGCCGCCACGCCAAAATCATCGCGCGTGAAAGCCAGTTTTTCATCGAAGACCTGGGCAGCGCCAACGGCACATTCGTCAACGGCTCTGGCAAATTGCCGCAGGGCAAGTTGCACGCCCTAAGCAGCGGCGATGAAGTCAGGCTCGGAGAAACCCTGTTGCGCTTCATGGTTACGTAAAAGTTACTTCAAACGTTGCGTAACGCCCAGCGGTTTCCCATTTCGCCCTTTAATGCTCTTATAACGAATGCCTCAAAACATTGATGCGCCACGCACTCCGACACCCGGCAAGAAACAAGTTATCTTGGCGAGCATCGGCTTGCGCTGTGGTGCTTTCCTGCTTGATTACATTTTGACGCTGCTGGTGTTGGCCGTGACCGTGTTGCTGGCCTATTTCGTCAAACGCCGTTTGAATCTGAATGAAGGCGCAAATATCGTATTGCTCATCGGTTATCTGGCGACGGCGGCGGTCTTATTCCTGAATTTGATTTATTTTGCCGAACGCACTGGCCAATCGTTTGGCAAGCGCTTCATCGGCATTCGCATTGTAAGAATTGACGGACGCCGCCCTGACTATCGTGATTTGGCCTTACGCCATTTCATAGGTTATCCGCTTTCTATGCTCTGTGCGTGCATCGGCATCCTGTGGATGATCTGGGATCGCAAGCAACAAGGCTGGCACGATAAACTTTCAGGCACACTGGTCGTCAAAGAATAACCTCGCCCTCCGCCAAGCCCTGCTTCCCCGTTCATAGCAGGCAAGCTGTTTTTCTGTGCCCCGTGCGTTACAGCAGTCACTTTTTTCATTGGTGCCAGGCTGTCTGAAGCTAACTTTGGTTGCGACTTCACAGTGCGTCGTGCGATTATGCGCACGTTGCTAGACTAGTACGAAAAGCGACACTATTCTACCTTAAACGACCAATCGAACTCGCGCCTGCAAGAATCTCCCCCTCACAAACGGCGCTTAGATTCGTTGGCATCTTGACCTTGCGCACGACTTCAGGAAGTTGAGAGGTTCTCACGCACAACCGTCTCTCAACGGCCTTCGAGGATTCGAGCTATGACGGTTACTTATTGTGGGACATGCGGCACCGCCCATACTGCCGCAGCAAGATTTTGCCGCCATTGCGGCGCAGAGTCCGGCCTATCTTCTGGCGCGTTTAACGACCTACCGGAAGCTTCAGACATCGGCACTGGGAGCAATGGGGTGAGTAATGGAAGCGCGCACTTGCACGCCATGCCGCTGCCCGAAGCCGAAATCATTCCGCTCGCACCTGCCGCACAGGTGGTCGAATTCAGCCCTGAATTAGTCGAAGAAAACGAATACGCCACCGATGCTTTGCGCCGATTGCGCGAAGCCAAAATCATCGAAGCCAAACAAGAAGAAGAAGCGCGCCAATACAAAAAAGCGGCAGAACAACGCCTCGCGCATCGGCTTGCACAAGCTGCCAAACCGGCGGCTGAGGCCGTGGCAGCCAAACCGGCGATTCCGCTGATCGCGCCCCGACAGTTGAAAAATCCTCTCGTACCAATTCTGCCGCAGCAGGCTGAAATAAAAGCTGAGACGCAAGCGGATCTGAAAACGGAAACTAAAGCTGACCCCAAACTGCCTGACGCCAAACTAGAAGAATCGCCTGCAATTGAAATCGTGCGCCGTTACCGCGAAGCCACGTTGACGCCCACCAATGCGTTGCAAAAAATCAAGGAGCAAGGCCGTTCGGCACTCGCGGTATATGCGGCAGCCGGCATGCTCGGCGTCACCCTTTTGTTCGGCGGCGTTTATGCGTATCGGCATCCGGTCTTCACCGGTAATCTAATGGGCGGCGTACGCAATCTGCTCTCGCCCGAAGAGCAAAGCGCGCAACTGAGACAAGCTAGCCGCTCTGATATGGAAGCGGGCAAAGTCGAAGAGGCTACGCAAAAGCTCGAACGCGCCGTGGCGCTCACGCCCAATGAGCCTGACACCCGCGCGCAACTGGCCGATGCTTACGAACAGCACGGGCGCACCGATGAAGCGCTCACGACGCTGGATGGCTTGCTCAAACTCGCGCCTGAACATCTTGATGCGCGAATGAAACTCGCCGTGTTGCAACAGCGCAAAGGCCACTTGCACGAAGCGCGGGGGCAATTCCAAAAAATCATTCAACTCGACCCCGCCAGCCCGCAGGCTGTACAGGCCCTTGACGCTATCGAAACGATTGACGCTTCTTTGAATGCTGCGACCTTGGCGCGCAACAACGACGCAGCGCGCGTGCGCCGCGACAACAGCGTCAAACGCCTTGGCCCGGTGCTGCCGGTTATTGCGGCAGCGCGTCCCACCGTGCCGCTCACCTGGCGTCCGCCGGTTGCAACGAACGGCTCGCCTGACTGGTCGCCGCGCCGCACCTTCGAAGCGCCCGACCCGCTCAGCGTCGCCACGATGCACAAAAACACAGGCATTCGTTATTACAACATTCGGGAATACGGCGCGGCGTTGCAGGAATTGAAAGAAGCTGCGCGGCTAACGCCCAGCGACAAAGATTTATATTACTTCTTGGGCGGCACTTATCGCGGGCTGGGACAACCGCTCAAGGCTTTCGATCATTATAAACGCTGCGACACGGGTGATTACGCGGCAGTCGCCCGCAGCGGCGCACAGCAAATCGAAAAACCCGCGCGCAAGGAATACGACAAGTTGCAGCAAGCTCGCTTAACGCCTTCGACCGAATCGAACAAAGATAAGCCGCGTAATGACGGCTTACAAAATCTTTCGGCACCGATCATCGCGCCTTTCGGCGGACGCGCTACCTTCAACCCTATTTCAAAATAGGCATCACCTTCCCCTATGCCACGTCTCATCGTCAGAGCAACCCCCACCGACGGCGATTCCATCGTCGAACTCAACCGCCCCCGCGTCACCATTGGCCGTTCGGCGCGCAGCGATTTATGTATCAGCGATCCGTTCGCTTCGCGGCTGCACGCCGAAGTCCGCCGCAAAAGCGATTCATGGTGGCTGCACGATGCGGGCAGCGCCAACGGTACGCTGCTCAACGGCGCACGCTCGACCGTGCCAGTGCAGTTAAAAGACCGCGACCTGATTCGCATCGGCGAGACGGCGATTGAATTCAGTGACCGCGCCGACACGACCGAGATGCGACGCGGGACGCAGATACTCGTCAGCGACAGCCTCACGACTGCCGCGCCTGAAGCCACGATTGACAGCGCCGCCAGCAATTCGCGCGCGAACCTGCTTTCGACCATTACGACGACTCATCAAACCTTGATGGGGCAGCACATCGCCGTAAAGTCGCAGACCACGCAAGAAGACACGCTCGCTATCATCAGCCGCGTCAGTGTCACGCTGCTCTCTTCGCAATCGCTCGAAGATACGCTGCAACAAGTGCTCGAACACATCTTCGAAGCCCTCGCGGCAGATCGCGGTTACGTGATGTTGCTCGAAGCCGATTCGCCCAAAGACACGCCTGAGTTGAGATGCAAGGCGATGAAAACGCGCTCCGGCCAGCACTTGCAGGAAGTACAACTGAGCCGTTCGATCAGCGAACAAGTGCTGCAACAAGGCCAATCCGTACTGACTTCCGATGCGCAACACGACCCGCGCTTTCAAACGCATCAATCCATCATGCTCGGCGGCGTACGCTCTGTGATGGCCGTGCCCATCGCCGTCGAAGGCCGCGTGCAAGGCATGATTTACGTTGACAGCGCTTTCGCCATCAGCCGTTTCACCGAACGCGATTTGCAATTGCTGACGCTCATCGCCAGCGTCGCCGCCATTCGCATCGAGAACGTACGCCTGCTGGAATTGCGGCACGAACAAAAACGCCTTGCGCACGAACTGAGCGTCGCTAGCGAAATTCAGGTGCGGTTGCATCCTGCGACACCGCCTGCGATTGCAGGTTACGACCTGATGGGCATCAGCTTTCCCTGTCACGAAGTCGGCGGCGATTATTTCGACTTCCTGCAACGCCGCGACGGACGCCACGTCATCGCGCTCGGCGACGTTTCAGGCAAAGGCATCAGCGCCGCGCTCTTGATGTCATCAGTCCACGCCGCCGTCCGCGCGCAATGCACGACCGCACTCGCGCCGCATCAAATCGTCAGCGAACTCAACCAATATATTTTCGACAACACGGCGGCGAACCGTTATGTCACGATGTTTTACAGCGAACTCGACCACATCACAGGTGCGCTGACTTACATCAACGGCGGACACAACGCGCCGATGCTCGTACGCAATTCCGGCGCGGTTGAACGATTGGATTGCGGTGGTTTTCCCGTAGGCATTACGACCGAGGGCGGCTATCTCGAAGGCCAAGCCCATCTCGCCCCCGGCGACGTGTTGGTGATTTATTCAGACGGCGTGACTGAAAGCGTCAACGAACAAGAAGAAGAATTCGGCGAAGAGCGCCTCATCGAAACCATTCAACGCCATCGCGGACGCAGCGCCGCAGGCTTGCGTGACCGCATTGATGAAGCCTTGCAAAAATTCGTCGGACGCGCCAAGTCCGTAGACGACCTCACCCTCGTCATCGTCAAACGCCTTGCTTCAGACGGTCTCTAACAACAACAAAAATTAGCCACGGGGAACACGGGGGGAGTTTTTGGGGCGGTTTGTGGTTGCGTTAGGTCTGGGTCAATCGTGCGATTCAAGGCCTTAGACTCTTCCCCCCGTGTTCCCCGTGGCTGAGACCATCGCCTAGGAAAACGCCGGAATGAGTTTCAAACAAACCGGCGCACCCAACGCCACCGCTTGTTCTGTAGCCTTCAGCAAACCCGTTTTCACATCAATGCGAAAAACCACGATGTTGTTTGAGCGTTGATTCGCCACCAACAAAAACTGTCCGGTCGGATCAATCGCAAAGTTACGCGGCCAATCGCCGCGTACCGGTTCGTGCCC